>NZ_JACARK010000574.1:0-16421 GCF_013386655.1 Pseudomonas sp. K5002
CTGCAACTGGCGCGGGCCGAAGCGGTGTCGCTGAGTCATGCGCCTGAAGGCTTGATCCGCGTGGACGCACCGGCGGCTTTCGGCAGGCGGCATTTGGCGCCTGCCATCGCTGACTTTCTCAATGTCTATCCGGGACTGGACGTGCACCTGCACTTGATCGACAGCTTTGTCGACATGCAGGGCGAGCATTTGGGCAAGGTCGACCTGGTGCTGCGGGCCGGGCATATCGTCGACACCCGGCTGATTGCCACGCCACTGGCCAGCATCGTGCGCATCGCTTGCGCAAGCCCGGCCTACCTGAAAAGCCGTGGCACGCCGACCCATCCCAGCCAGTTAAGCGAGCATGACGGCCTGGATTGGGAAGGCCTGGCACCGATGTTCGCCTGGCGTTTTGAGCTCGATGGGCGCAAATCCACCTACCGCCCGCAGCGCATTCGCATGAGCGCCAATAACGCCGAAGCCCTGCTTTCAGGCGCGCTGGCCGGACTGGGTGTTGCCCACCTGCCCACCTGGCTCGCCAGTGAATACCTGGTGCGCGGTGAACTGGTCCCGCTGTTCTGCGAGAACGGCCTGCCGACGCCTGAAACCGCGGGCATCTATGCGCTACGCCTGGAGCAACACGCCAACGCCCGCAGCCGCTTGTTGCTGGAATACCTCAAGGCGCGCTTCAGCCCTGTGCCGCCCTGGGACCTGGCACTGCAAAGCGGCCTGGGTTGACCGGCCGGACAGAATTGTCTGGCGCGTTAAAGATTTGCCCGCTAGATTCGAAACCAGACACGTTTTAAGGCACTGCCATGACCAAGCCCCTCGATACCTGCGAATCCTTGTTGCTCGACAACCAGCTGTGTTTTGCCCTGCATTCCACCTCGTTGTTGATGACCAAGGTCTACAAACCGCTGCTGCAAGCCCTTGGCCTGACCTATCCGCAGTACCTGGCCATGATGGTGCTGTGGGAAGAGGATGGCTTGACCGTAGGCGAAATCAGCAATCGCCTGCTGACGGATCCCGGCTCCCTGACGCCGCTGCTCAAGCGCCTGGAAGCCGAAGGCCTGCTCAGCCGCACCCGCAGCCGCGAAGACGAGCGCGTGGTGGTGGTTGAATTGACCGAGGCCGGGCGCGCCCTGCGGGACAAAGCCATGGATATTCCACAGTGCATCCTGGGCGCCAGCGGGCTGGACATCGAGCAGTTGCGCAAGCTGCAGGGCGATTTACTGGCACTGCGAAAAAACCTGCAAGTCTCCCTCTAAAGGCACCACGCATCAAAAAATGTGGGAGCGGGCTTGCTCGCGAATGCGGTGGATCAGTCAATGCATCTAGTGACTGTCACACCGCATTCGCGAGCAAGCCCGCTCCCACATTTGTTTGTGCAATGCCTGGCTATCAAAGCGCGCAAAATATTTTCCAAATATATCTTGCGCACTAACTATTAGCGCGATACATTCACCTCGCCACTTACTTAGCGCGCAAACATTTAGCGCAAACACTGACGAGGAAATCACCATGCAAGCTCTCTACACCGCAGTAGCCACCGCCACCGGCGGCCGTGATGGTCGTGCTGTTTCCAGCGACAACATCCTCGATGTAAAACTCTCCACGCCAAAAGAACTGGGCGGCGCGGGTGGCCAGGCCACCAACCCGGAACAACTGTTCGCCGCCGGTTACTCCGCCTGCTTCATCGGTGCCCTGAAATTCGTCGCCAGCCAGACCAAACGCAAAATCCCGGATGACGCTTCGATCACTGCCCACGTCGGCATCGGTCAAATCCCCGGCGGTTTCGGCCTGGACATCGACCTGCACGTCAGCTTGCCCGGCCTGGCCCAGGACGACGCGCAAAGCCTGGTCGACGCTGCGCACCAGGTCTGCCCTTACTCCAACGCCACCCGTGGCAACGTCGATGTACGCCTGCACGTAACCGTCTGACCCACGCGGTTTTTTGGAGAAGAACATGAACACATTTGGCAAAGTACTCACCGGCACCCTGCTCGCCTTCTCGATCACCAATGCCTTTGCGGCCGGCGGTGACGTGGAGCACAACACCCAGGCGTTTCTCGATGTACTGAACGCCGGCACCGGCAAACCGATGGAGCAACTGACGCCCAGGGAAGCCCGTGCGGTGCTGACAGGTGCACAGTCAGGCGTGAAACTGACGCTGCCCAAGGCCGACGTGAGCCAGAAGACCATTCAGGTCGATGGCCAGCCGCTGAGCCTGACCATCGTGCGTCCGGCCGGGGTCAAGGGCACATTGCCGGTGTTCATGTTCTTCCACGGCGGTGGCTGGGTACTCGGGGATTTCCCGACCCACGAGCGCCTGGTGCGTGACCTGGTGGTGGGGTCGGGAGCGGCGGCGGTGTTCGTCAACTACACGCCATCACCTGAAGCGCACTACCCTGTGGCGATCAACCAGGCGTACGGGGCAACCAAGTGGGTGGCCGAACACGGCAGCGAGATCAACGTCGATGGCAAACGCCTGGCCGTCGCCGGCAACAGCGTCGGCGGCAACATGGCAGCGGTGGTCAGCCTGATGGCCAAGGACAAGGGCACACCGTCAATCAAGTTCCAATTGCTGTTGTGGCCGGTGACCGACGCCAACTTCGACACCGCGTCCTACAACCAGTTTGCCGAAGGCCACTTCCTGACCCGCAACATGATGAAGTGGTTCTGGGACAACTACACCACCGACACCAACCAGCGCGCCGAGATCTATGCGTCGCCCCTGCGGGCAAGCACCGCGCAGCTCAAGGGTTTGCCACCTGCGTTGATTCAGACCGCAGGCTCGGACGTGCTGCGTGACGAAGGCGAAGCCTATGCCCGCAAGCTGGATGAAGCCGGTGTACCGGTGACCGCCGTGCGCTACAACGGCATGATCCATGACTACGGTTTGCTGAATGTCGTCAGCCAGGTACCGGAGGTTCGTTCGGCGCTGCTGCAGGCGTCCGAGGAACTGAAGCAACACCTGAAGTAAAAACCGGCACCCACAAAAAAGCCCGACGCATGGTCGGGCTTTTTTTATCGTACCGGTGGCGCAGGAATTACTTCTTGGCGCGACCTTTGTACGAACCACCTTCACGGGTGTCGATCTCGATCAGGTCGTCGATTTCGATGAAATCGGCTACTTGCAGTTCGGTACCGTTAGCCAGCTTGGCAGGCTTCATCACCTTGCCCGAAGTGTCGCCGCGAGCGGAACCTTCGGTGTAGGCAACCTTACGCACGATAGTGGTCGGCAGCTCTACGGAAACCAGACGGTCTTCGAAGAAGATAGCTTCGCAGACGTCTTCCATGCCTTCTTCCACGAACGGCAGAACGGCTTCGATGTCTTCAGCGTTCAGCTCGTACATGGTGTAGTCGGTGGTGTCCATGAACGTGTAGGTGTCGCCGCTGATGAAGGACAGGGTCGCTTCTTTGCGGTCGAGGATCACGTCGTCCAGTTTGTCATCGGCGCTGTAGACGATCTCGGTCTTGTAACCGGTCAGCAGGTTCTTCAGCTTGGTCTTCATGATTGCGCTGTTACGACCAGACTTGGTGAACTCAGCTTTCTGAACCAGCCAAGGGTCGTTTTCGAGACGGATCACTGTACCGGGTTTCAGTTCTTTACCAGTTTTCATTGCGAATATCCGAAATTTGGATGGGATTTACAAAAATCAAGGTCGCGTATCATATCCAATTTACATAAAACTGTACCAGCGCCGTCGCAAGATCGGTCCGCGAGCCTTGTTCCAGAGCCCATTTCTCGGCGTTCGCGGTCACTTCCGGCCAGTGTTCCAGCAGCATTTTCCAGCAAAGTGCCATATCGCCATCAGCGTTCCAGGCCTGCCAAAGGCCGACCAACGCGACTTTCGCAGCCGGAGACAGACCTTCGGTATACAGCTCAAGGAACGCATCGAGCTTGTCCAGGTGAATGTCTTCGTCCTGGCGATAGATATGCCACAACAGTGGCCGCCCGGCCCATTGCGCCCGCACGAACGAGTCTTCGCCGCGCACGGCGTTGAAGTCGCAGCACCACAACAGCCGGTCGTATTGCTCCTGGCGCACAAACGGCAGCACTTGCACGGTCAACCCGTCGCGCCGGTGCACATCACCTACTTCCAATGACTCGACCCCCAGCCAGCCCTGCACATCTCCGAGGATCCGCCCTTCCGGCACCAGCAGATGAGTGGCGCGCCCATCGGCCGCCAGCACGTCGAGCCAACTGGCCAGCCCGGCGTTTTCATAGGCGAACAACGACATCATCCGCGCACCGTCCACCGGGAAAACCCCAAGCGCCTGCAGAAACTGCTGCCGGGCGGCGGCGTCTTGCTGGAAGGCATCGCGCTGTTCCAGCAGCCCCGCCTCACGCAATAAGCCGCCGGTGCCGGGACGGAATCCGGGAAAGAAGAAGTACTTTTGCACGCCCTTGAATTTCACCGAGGGCAAACCGTGGCAGCCGACCACCCAGTCTTCGGCGCTCAGGTAATCCAGGTTCATCCACAGCGGCGTGCGGTCGCGTGCGGCCATCGCCTCCATGTAGCCAGGCGGCAATTGACAGGCGAACGCAGCGATCACCACGTCTGCCGCGTCGGTCGCCGGCCAGTCGGAGGGCCAGTAGCGCACGTCGACGCCCTCTTGCCATTGCTGGTGCACCTGCACATCAATCTCGGGGCACATGCGTTCGAACGCCCGCAGGTCATCGACCCACAAGCGCACCGCACACCCTTGTTCCGCCACCAATTGCCGGGCCAGGCGCCAGGTCACGCCGATGTCGCCGTAGTTATCGACGACGCTGCAAAAAATAT
Source organism: Pseudomonas sp. K5002 (assembly GCF_013386655.1). NCBI lineage: Bacteria > Pseudomonadati > Pseudomonadota > Gammaproteobacteria > Pseudomonadales > Pseudomonadaceae > Pseudomonas > Pseudomonas sp. K5002. The sequence continues at coordinate 4,770 of NZ_JACARK010000574.1, forward strand.
CCCAGCGGGCTTTCATTCCGGGCTCCAACGCTCAAAGGCTCGATTGTCCGTATAAATGCCTCGATACAGAAGGGTTGATCGCGATTATTCTGCGCGCGGCTGTGGGACAATCGGCGCCATGCCGCACGTGCCTGCCAGGAGGCCACCATGTCTGATCGTTCGTTCTCGCTGTTCAAGCTCAGTATCGCCGTGGCCTTCGGCCTGTGGCTGGGGTTTATCGCCATTGTGCTAAGCGTGTGGCTGGCCTCCCGCTACCTGCCCGAGCAAACCGTGGCGCCGGTGGCCCGAGTGGTGCAGCAACTGGGCAAGCCGGAGGTGGTTGCACCGGAGCCACCGAACCGGATGTTCGAGCAGTACCAGGAGAACCTGCGCAAGCAGGAGCAACAGCAAACCCTGGACCAGGCCCGCAACAACCCGCGCAACCTGTCCAACCCCAAATGCCAGTTCTGGCTGCAACAGGACCAGAACGCCCCCAACGACAAGAGCCGGGCCAACGTCCTGCAATTTTGCGATTGATCACGAAAGCCGCCCATGAATAAACACGCCGTTCACCAGTTGGTTTTGGACAAACTCGCGGTCGATCTCGATATCGCCCAGCGCGCCGCGCAAACCGCGTACGAAACCGCGACCCACGAAGAAAACATCGCCGAGAACAAGTACGACACCCTGGGCCTGGAGGCTTCTTACCTGGCAGCCGGCCAGGCCCGACGCGTCGAGGAGATCCGGCAGGCGCTGACGCTCTGCCAGAACATGCAACTGCGGGCCTACGATGACCAGCGCGGCATCGAAGTGGGCGCATTACTGGGGTTGGCAGATGAAAACGATCGCCAGCAGTGGCTATTCCTGGCGCCGGACGGCGCAGGCTTGAAGGTCGATGTGGTGGGGCAACCGGTGACCGTCATCACCCCACGCTCGCCCCTGGGCAAAAGCCTGTTGGGCAAGTTCGAAGGGGATGAGGTGGAGATTCTGGTGGGGGGCGCTCGGCAACAGTTTGCTGTTACCGAGGTGAAGTGAGCCGATCAGTGAACCGGTAGTTCAACGCCGTCGAACAGCTCTTCCAGTTCCTGCTTGTTGTGGCACTGGATGGCCTTGGCCATCACTTCGCGCGTCAGGTGCGGCGCGAACTTTTCGATGAAGTCGCACATGAAACCACGCAGGAAGGTGCCACGACGGAAACCGATCTTGGTCACGCTGGACTCGAACAGCTCGCTGGCATCGAGCACCACCAGGTCGTTGTCGAGCTTGGTGTCGACCGCCATCTTGGCGACGATACCGACACCCAGGCCCAGGCGCACATAAGTCTTGATGACGTCGGCGTCAGCCGCGGTGAACACCACTTTCGGCGTCAGGCCGCGATGGCTGAAGGCTTCGTCGAGTTTCGAACGGCCGGTGAAACCGAACACATAAGTCACGATCGGGTATTCAGCCAGGGCTTCCAGGGTCAGCTTCGGCAGCTTGGCCAATGGGTGGCCTTGTGGGACCACGACGCAACGGTTCCAGCGGTAGCACGGCATCATCACCAGGTCGCCGAACAATTCCAGCGCTTCGGTGGCAATCGCGAAATCGACGGTGCCGTCGGCGGCCATCTCGGCGATCTGCATCGGCGAGCCCTGGTGCATGTGCAAGGCCACGTCCGGGTACTGCTTGATAAAGCTGCTGATCACCGGCGGCAGCGCATAACGCGCCTGGGTGTGGGTGGTGGCGATCGACAGGGTGCCCTTTTTCTCGTTGGAGAATTCCTGGGCGATCTGCTTGATGCTTTCGACCTTGCGCAGGATCTCGCCGGCGGTGGTGATGATGCGCTCACCGGCCGGGGTGACACGGGTCAGGTGCTTGCCGCTGCGTGCGAACACTTCAACGCCCAACTCATCTTCGAGCAGGCGGATCTGCTTGCTGATACCGGGTTGCGAGGTGTAAAGGCTTTGAGCAGTAGCGGAAACGTTGAGGTCGTGGTGCGCCACTTCCCAGATGTAGCGCAGTTGTTGAAGCTTCATATGTGTCCCTCAAAGCGGATAGACGCCACGGGTATCAGCGACGGTATATAACTATATTAAAGGTTAGACGGATAAATCTAGAACTTTTTATCGTTTTCTACCAATCACACGTCGTCACTGCGTCGACGCTGCAACAGCGGCACCAGATACACCGGCACCTGGGACAGCTGCAGCACCCGTGCGGCGGTTCTCCCCAGAGGTGTTGCCACCCCGACCGCCTGGCTGTGACTACCTACGATCAACAAATCCACAGAGAGTTTCTGCGACTGGTCGAGAATCACTTCACAAGGATCACCCTGGATCACCCGCACCGAACGGATCAACTTGAGGTCCTGCTCCCCGTCCCCCAGCTCCTCGCGAAAACTGTCGAGCACCCGTTGTTCGATGGTCGCCATCACCGTCGTCAGGCCCTGGCTTTGCCATTCACTCAAGGCCTTCTCATCAAGGTAGCTCTGCAACACCGATTCGGCGAACAGCCCGATGGGCTCGACCACGTGAATCACATACAGATCAGCCTTGAACGTTCGCGCCAGCGCCAGGGCATGTTGCATCACATAGGGGGCATACAGACCGAGGTCAGTGGCGTACAGCATCGAACGAATCATAGAACCTCCTGGGCAGCCAGGATGGCGGGGATTGATTCAGCTTAGCAGCGCCTTTGGCAGTGCTCAGCCCTCGGTCTGAATTTTCAACTCGTTACTGATGCCATGGGGTACGTGGCCGGTAGCCACGAACTCCCGGGCCTTCTCGCAATGCCCTTCCTGGTCATCGAAAAACACATCGGCGGCGAAGGCTTCGAGGAACGCCGACTTCTCCAGGCCACCAAGAAACAGCGACTCGTCGAGACGGATATCCCACTCGCGCAGCGTGCGAATCACCCGCTCGTGGGAAGGCGCCGAACGGGCAGTCACCAGCGCAGTGCGGATGGGGCAGGACTCGTCGGGGAACTCGCGCTGCAACAGGTTGAGTGCCGCCAGGAAGCCCTTGAATGGGCCGCCGCGCAACGGCTCGCGGGCGGATTCGCGCTCGCTGGCCTGGAAGGCTTCAAGGCCGCCCGACTGATAAACGCGCTCGGACTCGTCGGAAAACAGCACCGCGTCGCCATCGAAGGCGATCCGCAATTCAGCACTGGAGGCCCGACCTGCGCCGCCCGACAGAATCGTCGCTGCGGCAAACCCGGCATCCAGGGCGCTGCGCACATCCTCGGCATGGGTGGACAGAAACAGGTGGCAGCCAAACGCCGCCAGATAAGGATAAGGGCTGCGCCCGCCGACAAACGCCGCGCGGGAGATGTCGAGCCCGTAATGCTGGATCGAATTGAATACACGCAAGCCGGTGTCGGCACTGTTGCGCGACACCAGCACCACCTCGACCCGGGCGCGGCCGAGGCTGGCGTTGAGGCTCAGGAGTTTCTTCACCAGCGGGAAGGCGTCACCGGGCTCGAGGGTTTCTTCCTCGTGGTCGATCTGGTACTTGCGGTACGCCTCGACGCCTTGGGCCAGGTAGACCTTGTGGCTCTCGCTCAGGTCGAACAGCGCTCGCGAGGAAATCGCCAGCACCAGTTTGTCGCCCAATCCCTTCGCCATGGTGTTCCCCCCAATCAGCGGTTATGCCGATCCATAAAACTCAAGGCCTGATACAGCGCCTGCATGCGTGGCAATTCACAACCCGCCGCGTTGGCCGCGGCCAAGGGGCGCGCGTAGATCGCCGCCAGTTCCAGCGGGCGCTTGTGCACGTAATCGTGATACATGCTGGGCAAGTAGTCATCCATGCTCTCGGTCATGGTGAACATCTGCCCGGCGTAACTGGCGGGAATCTCATGCCCGCAGGCGTGGGCGCCCTGCACCACTTCGGCCATCAGCGCCTGGATCAGTTCGCGGCTGGACTCATCCGCCATCATCGCCGTGGTGCCCGTGCCGAACAATACCGAGAGGCCGTTGTAAGGCACGTTCCACACCAGTTTATGCCAGCGCGCCTGGTGCACATTGGCCATGGCCTGGGAATCGATACCGGCCTGGTGAAACAGCGCGGCGCCTTCTTCGACGATGGCTTGCCGACCGCTGTCATCGTTGGCCGCGGGGCCACTGTGGTAACCCAGGTTGACCCGGCCCAGCGCCTGATGCTCGACGATCCCGGGACCGGAACGGTGCACGCCGATGTAGCACAAGCCACCCAGCAGGTGCAGCGACGGCGGCAGGTGTTCACGCAGGCTGTCCTCTACGTCGAGGCCATTTTGCAACAGGATTATCCTGGCGTCCGGGGCGGCAACCTGAGCGATGGTCGGGGCCAGCTCGACATTCCCGGTCGATTTGGTGCCCACCAGCAGCCAGTCGCACGGCGGCATGTCGGCGGCGCGGGCATAAGCCTGTACCGGGTGAAGGTGCACGGTTCCGTGGATCGTGCTGTTGAGTTGCAGGCCGCGCTCGCTGACCGCCGCGTACTCGCTGCGCAGCAGGAAATGCACATCGAAGCCGGCGCGCGCGAGCATCACACCGTAGTAGCCACCAATGGCCCCGGTGCCGATGATCCCGATCCGTGGCGACTGTTTTGTTACTTCGGTCATGGCAACTCCTCTGGTATTCGTTTGAGCGCCTGCTGCACACCTTGAGTCAGGTCGCTGGCGGTCAGACGCGTCAGTGACGCTAATATTCCATGGAATTTCCCGTCGCACACCACAAACAACGCCGGCAGATGAAAGATCTCGTAGCGCTCCACTGCCCCGCCATTGTGACCCGCATCCACCCAGCACACCCGGTCCACCGGCAAGTCCCAACCCGGCAGTTGCTGGTGCAGGAAGCGGCAACGCGAGCAGCCGTCACCGGTAAACACCACCAGGGACGTGCCGCGAAGCCCCAATAATTGCTGGTCGATATCCAGGTCGGTAAGTTGCAGTTCTTTCACTATACTGCTGCCACCGCCGTCAACTGGACGGTGCTCGGAGTCCGTGTGCATGGGTCGTTTCTTTCCTCACCCTGATGATGTCGCTGTCGAAATAACCCAACGCCCCATTTCCGGCATTTCCCGCCAACGGCTGCACACTATCGGCCTGGGCGGCGTCGCATGCAATTGCCCGCGCGCCTGGCGCCAGGGCGCGGCCATCGAGTTGCACATCCCCTCACTGGGCCAGACGGCCCGCTATCCGGGCTATGTGGCATGGTGCCGCAAGGCCGAAAACGGCTACCGCGTCGACATTGCCTTTACCGATGAGCAGGCCTTGTTCGGTGCGCGAATGGGTGAGCAAGTGTGCCAGATCGAACGGTACTGCCGCCTCCACGAAGGCGTCGAGCCCACACTCGGGCAGAGCGAAGCGCTGGCCCGGGAATGGGTCACGCGCCATGCCGGCGAGTTCTCCCATGAGGCTTTTGTGCTGCCAGCGCTGGATTAAAGCGGACGTTGCCCATTGTCTCGCAGCCTTGTAACGCGCTAAGGTTCCGCTCCCCGCTGCACTTAAATCATGCTGTGCTCCGCCGCACGGGGATCGCTGGCGGCCGGCACCCGTGACCCTGACGAGTAACACGATGGCTGATTTACCGATCAACGACCTTAACGTCGAATCCAACGAGACCCTGATCACGCCCGATCAGCTCAAGCGCGAAATCCCCCTGAGCGACGCTGCCCTGCAGACCGTCACCAAGGGCCGCGAAGTCATCCGTGAGATTCTCGACGGCACCGACCACCGCCTGTTCGTGGTCATCGGGCCGTGCTCGATCCATGACCTCAAGGCTGCCCACGAATACGCCGAGCGCCTGAAGGTGCTGGCGGCGGAAGTGTCCGACACCTTGTACCTGGTGATGCGTGTCTATTTCGAGAAGCCGCGTACCACCGTCGGCTGGAAAGGCTTGATCAACGACCCGTACCTGGACGACTCGTTCAAGATCCAGGACGGCCTGCACATCGGTCGTCAATTGCTGCTGGACCTGGCGGAAATGGGCCTGCCGACGGCAACCGAAGCCCTGGACCCGATTTCCCCGCAGTACCTGCAAGACCTGATCAGCTGGTCGGCAATTGGTGCACGCACCACCGAATCCCAGACTCACCGCGAAATGGCTTCCGGCCTGTCCTCGGCCGTGGGTTTCAAGAACGGTACCGATGGCGGCCTGACCGTGGCGATCAACGCCCTGCAGTCGGTCTCCAGCCCGCACCGCTTCCTGGGCATCAACCAGGAAGGTGGCGTGTCCATCGTCACCACCAAGGGCAACGCCTACGGTCACGTGGTACTGCGTGGCGGCAATGGCAAGCCCAACTATGATTCGGTCAGCGTGGCCCTGTGCGAACAGGCGCTGAACAAGGCGAAGATCAAGCCGAACATCATGGTCGATTGCAGCCACGCCAACTCCAACAAGGACCCGGCCCTGCAACCGCTGGTGATGGAGAACGTGGCCAACCAGATTCTGGAAGGCAACCAGTCGATCATCGGCCTGATGGTCGAAAGCCACCTGAACTGGGGCTGCCAGGCGATTCCAAAGGACCTGGCCGACCTGCAATACGGCGTGTCGATCACCGATGCGTGCATCGACTGGTCTGCCACCGAGACCACCTTGCGCAGCATGCACGCCAAGCTCAAGGACGTGTTGCCCAAGCGCCAGCGCGGCTGAGCACAGACTGCGGACACAAAAACGCCGGGCTAAACCCGGCGTTTTTTTTGATCGTTCCCCCGCCCTGCGTGGGAATGCATCCTGGGATGCTCTGCGTACCGCCCTACTCAATGCTCAAAGCTTCGCGGCATGGCGCTGGTGGCGCTCCATGTAGCGCTCAACGTAGGAGCAGGACGGGATCACCGTATAACCTGCCTCTTCGGCGAACTTCAACGCTTCCTCGGTCAGCGCGGCAGCAATGCCACGGCCGCGCAATGCGTTGGGCACGAAGGTGCGATAGATATCCAGGGTCTGCTTCCCGAGATCCATATAGGTCAGATAGGCACGATGACCGTCCACATTGGTCTCGAACTGATGACCAGCCTGGTCATGGTGGATGGACAACGCCTCGCTCATCACTACTCCTCGCGGGTCTTGGTTTCTGACCCCTACCTTACCGATGTTTTTCCGGCGAAGGAACATCTACGCCACCCGGTGCCGGTTTCGACAACGAGAAAAGCGGCCAGTGCCTTGCACTAGCGCTCACAACCAGCACAGGGAAATAGTAGGCGCCAATCGCACAATTGCTCAAGACGCGCTCGTCTTCCGTTGCGCTGGCGGACATAGAAAGGGCCAATCGAGATTCCTTACGTCGATGGCCTGAACATTGCCGGCAGTTGAAGCTTGAGACGAACACGCGCTCTTAAAGTCACCTCAACATGCACAAAAGATACCGAATGGCGAAAAGACAATCTGAACAATAGTGTCAGGGACGATATATAAAATGACTTATGTTTACATGGCTTAACACATGCCAGCCGGCCCTTTCAGGCTGGATCCAATCCTCGGCCGAGTGCAAAAATCTGCATATTTTTTATACAGACTCTCGAAAGATTAGCCAAAATAGATTGGACGCGAGAATTTTTTTTGCTTCTTGCGCTACGTCAGTTTACTTACTACAAGTAATGGGTAGTATGTACGCCGGCTATTAGCTCACTCTGAGAAAGTAGCCATTTAATAGAAAGTCCTTGAAGGGGAACACGATGAACAACGTTCTGAAATTCTCTGCTCTGGCTCTGGCCGCAGTTCTGGCTACCGGTTGCAGCAGCGTCTCCAAAGAAACCGAAGCTCGTCTGACTGCAACTGAAGACGCAGCAGCACGCTCCCAGGCTCGTGCAGACGAAGCCTACCGTAAAGCTGATGAAGCTCTGGCTGCTGCTCAAAAAGCACAACAGACTGCTGACGAAGCTAACGAGCGCGCTCTGCGCATGCTTGAAAAAGCAAGCCGCAAGTAATAATCCTCCGGGGTTGTTATCAAGCCGATCCATTCTTGGATCGGCTTTTTTTTGCCTGTGATTTGGCTGGATTCCAGACAATAAAAAACCCGTCACCGCGCGAGGCGATAACGGGTTATGGATCGTGCAGGCTTACTGCTGCAGATCGACCGGCGTACTCGACACCATCGGCGCCCCGCCCGGCACACCGATTTCCGTCGGGATACCGTCTTCGGCCGCAACCACGTCACGCACCTGGTCCCAGTTGACCCGCAGGTTGCTGGACAGGTCTTCACGCTTGAGCAAGGCGTTGATGACGGCGGTGTGCTTGTCGACGACCGATGGGGTGCCATCGTCGTTCAGCGGCGTATGGGCTTCCAGGTAGACCTTGCCCCCGGCCGCGCCGAACTTGTAGGCGTCATTGATAATCCGCACCGACGTGCCCACCGGCACCATGTCGGCCATTTCCAGCACGTTGTTGTTGAACATGCGGAAGCAACCGTGGCTGGTACGGGTACCGATGCCGAACTTCATGTTGGAACCGTGGATCAGGTAGCCCGGCGTGCCGAGGGTGAACTTGAACGGCCCCAGCGGGTTGTCCGGGCCGGCCGGCACGACGTTGGGCAACGGGTCGCCATTGGCGGCGTGTTCTGCCTTGATCGAGGCTGGCGGGGTCCAGGTCGGGTTCGGGATCTTGCCCGTGATGGTGGTGTGGGCCACTGGCGAGCCCCAGCCTTCACGGCCAATCCCCAACGGGAACGTGTACACCACGTTCTGGCCCTTGGGGTAGTAGTAGAGCCGGTACTCCGCCAGGTTGATCACGATGCCTTCACGCGGGCCGGGCGGCAGGATGAAGCGCGTCGGCAACACGATCTCGGTACCCGCTCCCGGCAGCCAGGCATCCACGCCCGGGTTGGCCGCGACCATCTCCGAATAACCCAGGTCGTAGGTGGTGCCGAGGTCCGCGAAGGTATCTTCGTACTTGGCCTTGATCACCTGGACCTGGCCAACGATATCTTCACCCGGTGGCGGCAAAGGCAACTGCAAGGCTGCAGCAGGACCGGCCGCGCAGAGCGCAGCGAGAGACAGGCAGCAGGTGACGGCGGAAAGGCGCGACAACATCCGGGAATTCCTTCGCAGATCGACGGGTAGTAGAAAATGGATTGTACACGGCTGCCCGGCGGGCACCCATATTCAAAGCTCGAAGCGCAGCTCTGGCCAGATCGGCGGTGTGCCGCGTTTTTGCGACTCGAGGATCGCCCGGCACAGGGGGCACAAACGCTGGTCCTGGAAGATCGAGCGATCCACCGATGACCAGCGCGGCTGGGCAGGCAACAACGTGCCGCAGAGGGTGCGGTCGATGGACCCGCCCAACTCCAATTGACGCGTCACCAGATGCACCCGGACTTCCTGGCAGGCGAACAGATCCAACTGTTCGTCAGGCTCGATCAGTTGGTAGGCAAACAGTGACCAGGCAGGACGCGACATCGGGGGCTCCAAATCGGGGGGGCGCCACCTTAGCCGAAAGACCGCTGCTAGAAAAGCGTCATAGCAGTGGTTTTAGCGTTGGCCAGACATTTTCCAGCAACTTGCCCTGCGCGCCAACCGCCGGGTGCAATTGGTCAGCCTGCATCAGGTCCGGATGACCACCGACGCCTTCAAGGAAAAACGGCACCAGCGGGACGCTTTTTTCCTTGGCCAGGGCCGGGTAGACATTAGCAAACGCGGTGGTGTATTTCGGCCCGTAATTAGGCGGCAACTGCATGCCCAGCAGCAGCACCTTGGCACCGCTGGCCTTGGACTGGTCAATCATCGATGCAAGATTTTGTTTCAATTGCTCGGGTGGCTGCCCACGCAGGCCGTCATTGCCGCCCAGCTCAATGATCACCAGGTCCGGCTTATGCTCTGCAAGCGCCGCCGGCAGCCGCGCCCGGCCTCCGGCACTGGTGTCGCCGCTGATAGAGGCGTTGACCACTTTATCGTCGAAACCTTCGCTCTTGAGCCGTTGTCCCAACAACGCTACCCACCCTTTGCTGGTATCCAGCCCGAAACCGGCACTGATACTATCGCCAACGATCAGGACTGTACCCGCCGCTGCGTTCTGGGCCATGCACATCAAGGCCAGGCCAGCACTCAAAAACCACATTCGCATTGGATTCTCCATGGGCGCAAGCATTCTCACCGCGCGAAACCTTAGCAAAGTGGTTCCCAGCGCGGAAGGTGAACTGACTATCCTGCACGAACTGAGCCTGGAACTGAACAAGGGCGATAGCCTGGCTATCGTCGGCGCCTCCGGTTCCGGCAAATCCACCCTCCTCGGCCTGCTGGCCGGCCTCGACCTGCCCAGCAGTGGCGAAGTCACCCTCGCCGGCCAGGCCCTGAGTACCCTCGACGAAGACCAGCGTGCACGCATCCGCGCCGAGCACGTGGGATTTGTGTTCCAGTCCTTCCAGTTGCTCGACAGCCTCAACGCGCTGGAAAACGTGATGCTGCCCCTGGAGCTGGACGGTCGCAAGGACGCCCGCGAGCGCGCCAAACACCTGCTGGAGCGTGTCGGCCTGGGCCAGCGTCTCACCCACTCGCCGCGCCAACTTTCGGGGGGTGAGCAGCAACGGGTAGCGATTGCCCGGGCGTTTGCTGCCGAACCGGACGTGCTGTTTGCCGACGAACCCACCGGCAACCTCGACAGCACCACCGCCCAGGAGATCATGGACCTGTTGCTGGCGCTCAACCGCGAGCAGCAGGTGACGCTGATCATCGTCACCCACGACCCGCACATTGCCGAACGCCTGAATCGCAAGATCCTGGTGCGCAATGGCGTGGTGCAAGAGGCCGGGCGCCTATGAGCCTGCGGGTCGAACAAAGCCTGAGCCAATTGCTGCACGAGGCGTTTGTCAGCCTGCGCACCCTGGGCAAGCGCTCGATCCTGGCCTTGCTGGGCATCGTCATCGGCAGTTCCTCGGTGGTGGCGCTGATCAATATCGGGCACAACGCCGCCGAAGACGCGGCGATGATTTTCAAGGACATGGGCACCGACACCCTGGTGGCGCAATTCCCGCCCAGGGGTGCCAGCACTGCGCAAATGCCCGCCAGCCTGGACCTGGAAGCCGTGCGCCGCAGCGTTCCCGGCATTGCCCATATCGGTGCGGTCTCGCTGTTCAGCGGGCCAGTGGTGTTCCATGGCCGTACCTGGAACGCAAGCCTCGTCGGCAGTACGCCGGACCTCAAGGATGCCATGCGCCTGTCGGTGCGCGACGGGCGCTTCCTGTCGAGTTTCGATGCTGGGGAAACCTATGCGGTCGTCGGTGACCAGGTCGTCCAGGCCTTGAGCGTGCCCGGCGACCCGCTGCAACTGGGCGACCGGGTACGTATCAACGATTACCTGTTCCTGATCGTGGGCATTCTGCACAGCCAGCCCCGGGCAATGCTGATTCCCGTACAGGCCAACGAATCGCTGTTCGTCCCCGCCCCGGGCATGCGCCGGATCTACGCCAGCCCGCAAATCGGCAACGTGATCATCCGTGCCACCCCCGGCCAGGATATGGAACGCCTCGCCCAGGACTCAGCCGTGGCACTGCGAGCCCAGCTCACCGACCACGATGTCGACATTCAGGTGCCCCAGCAAATGATCGATGGCATGACCCGCCAAAGCCGGACCTTCGCCTACCTGCTGCTGGCCCTGGGCGCGATCTCCCTGGTGGGCGGCGGCGTCGGCGTGATGAACGTGATGCTGATGAACGTCTCGGAGCGGCGCCGGGAAATCGGGATTCGCATGGCCCTCGGGGCGCGCCAGCGCGACATTCGCAACCT
>NZ_JACARK010000575.1:0-849 GCF_013386655.1 Pseudomonas sp. K5002
GAGCGTGGGAACGATCAGCCATCAATCGCGGTAAAACACTTGCACCAGGTGATACCCGAACTTGCTCTTGATCGGCCCATGAACCAGCTTCACGGGCTTCTTGAAGATCACCGCATCAATCACCCCCACCATCTGCCCCGGCCGCACTTCACCCAAATCACCGCCGCGCTTGGCGGAAGGGCAGGTGGAGTACTTCTTGGCCAACACATCAAACGCTTCGCCCTTGGCAATACGCTGCTTGAGCTGTTCGGCTTCCTCACTGGTTTTCACCAGAATGTGACGGGCTTGGGCTTTCATTGATCGGTCCTGATGTGAAACGGCGCGCGATTATGCCTGAAGTCAGGCCTCTGAGCTGATCATGCTGCGGATTTTGTTGGCCAGCAGGTCAATCGAAAACGGCTTGGCCACCATGTCCATGCCTTCCTCCAGGAACCCCTGGCGCTCGGCGGCTTTCTCGGCGTAACCGGTCATGAACAGCACCTTCAGGTCCGGCCGGTGTTGCCGGGCGATTTCCGCCAGTTGCCTGCCGTTCATCCCCGGCAAGCCCACATCAGTCACCAGCAAATCCACGCGCAAGTCGGACTCCAGCAACGGCAGCGCCGCCCGTGCATCCGCCGCCTGGTGTGCGGTGTAGCCCAGTTCATCCAGCACATTCACCACCAGCATCCGCACTGCCGGGTCGTCCTCGACCACCACCACGGCTTCGCCTTCCAGCGCTACCGGGGCTTCGCCCTGGGTAGCGGGCGTGGTCCGCTCCAGTGCCGTGCCATGCAGGCGCGGCAGGTACAGGCGCACGCAGGTGCCCTGGCCCGGTTCGCTTTGGATGGTCACGTGGCCGCCGGATTGCTG
>NZ_JACARK010000576.1:0-6489 GCF_013386655.1 Pseudomonas sp. K5002
CGCATCGACGTTCATACTGGCGCTGCGCACGTAGGACTCGCCGCCATCCGGGTTTTGCACGGCCATCCAGCCGTCACCGCTGACGGCCACATCGAGGTCACGGCCGGTTTCAATCATCGCGCCAGGGGAAAAGTCCGTGCCTGGGCGCTCGGTCAAGGCAAAGGCCCGCGCCGGAAAGCTGTCACCGAACACCGGCATCGAGCGCGCCTGTTCCAGGTCACGCTGGAAACCATTGGTGGAAACGTTCGCCAAGTTGTTGGCGTGGGCCTTCTGCGCCAGTGCATTCTGGCTGGCGCCGGTCATTGCCACGTAAAGGTACTTATCCACGCTCTTTCCTCTTTCTGACGGACGCTTGCCGCCCACCGCTGTACTGATGAGGCTTAAGCAATTTGCGAACCAACTTTTTGAAATGAGGGAAAGTCCAGGCGGGGCGGGGGTTTGCCGGCAGGTGGCAGCTGAGCGCAGCAGGAAGAGAGTCGAAAAAACGGCGGACTTATGCCGCTAACGGCAAGTACAGGTATCAAGACCGACAAAGAACCCATGTGGGAGCGGGNNCCGCATTCGCGAGCAAGCCAGCTCCCACAGGCTTAACCGCGTTCGGCTTTGACGACTTCGTAGTCACGCAATTTGTTGGCGATGGTGGTGTGGGACACGCCCAGCCGCTTGCCCAACAGACGGCTGCTGGGATGCTCGGCATACAACTGCGCCAGCACGGCCTTTTCAAAGCGCCCGACGATCTCCTCCAACCCGCCTTCCAGGGAAAAATCCCCCAGCGGCTGGCGCACGCCATAGTCCGGCAGGCGAATGTGCTCGGCCTTGACGGTGCCGCCCTCACACAGCGAAACCGCCTGGAACAGCACGTTCTCCAACTGCCGCACATTCCCCGGCCAGTGGTAATGGCTGAGGCGTTCCATCGCCGCCGGTGCGAGCTTGGGCAGCGGGCAGCCGATCTGCCGGCTGGCCTGATCCAGGAAGTGCTCCACCAGCGGCGGCAAACCGTCGAGGCACTCGCGTAGCGGCGGGATATGCAGCGAGAGCACATTGAGACGATGGTAAAGGTCCTGGCGGAATTCGCCCTGAGCGCACAGTTCGGAAAGGTCCACCTGGGTCGCGCAGATCACCCGCACATCCAGGTACACCTCTTCATCACTGCCTACACGGCGAAAGCAGCCGTCCTGCAGAAAGCGCAGCAACTTCACCTGCAACCGCGCGCTCATTTCGCCGACGCCGTCGAGAAACAACGTACCGCCCGCCGTCAGCTCCAGCAGTCCCAACTTGCCCTCCGCCCTCGCCCCTTCAAAGGCGCCGGGACCATAGCCGAACAACTCGGTCTCGGCCATGGACTCGGGCAAACCGGCGCAGTTGAGCGCCATCAACGGCGACTGGCCGCGTGGGCTGGCCAGGTGACAAGCGCGGGCCAGCAACTCTTTGCCGGTGCCGGTTTCGCCTTCTATTAATAGAGGCGCATCCAACGGCGCCATGCGCCGAGCCTCACGCACCACGGCGGCCATGACCCTGGAGCTTTGGAAAATGCTGTCGAAGCCGCGCAGTTCCTGCTTGCGCACATTGTAGATACGCTCACCCACCCGGTCGGCGCGGTGCAGGGTCAGTACGGCGCCGGCCATGGCTTCGCTGTCGTCATGCTCGGAGGATTGCAGCGGCGCAATATCGGCCAGGAATACATCGCCCTTGACCTTGACCCGCAGGCCGTTGATTCGCGATTTGCTGGCCCGTACCAGTTCCGGCAAATCGAAATCTTCGGCGTAGCGCGACAACGGAATGCCCGGCACCTCATCCACCCGTACTCCGAGCAACTGCGCCGCCGCGCGGTTGGCCGCGACGATGGAGCCGCCCATGTCGATGGACAGCACCGGAAACTCCAGCGCCCCCAGCAGCGCGTTGAGCTCCATATGCCGACGCTCGCTGGGCATCAGCCCTACCCGCTTGACACCAAATACCCCGGCAATCGCCTCGAACTGCGGGCGCAATGCCTGGAACTGCAGGTTCACCAGGTTCGGGCAATAGAGGTAGATGGCGTTGCCGTGCTCGCCACCGACCTCGCCCTTGGCGACGTTCACGCCGTACTCCACCAGCAGGTTGAGGATGTCCCGCAGGATGCCGATGCGGTTCTGGCAATGCACTTTGATACGCATGAGAAGGCCCGAAGAGGTGGAGTCGCTGCGTCTTTTTGCCGCCGGCCGCAGATAATCGTCAAGATTATGTGACAGCTGCATGGCGATTCACACCCAAAATACGCCACAGGGAGAACGAATTGCCTCAACCGTAACGAAAACTTTACGAATCTCAGTAATTTTTCCTACAAAAGCATGGCGCAGGAGGATGGCTTCCTGGCCCAGGCGGCGTATCAATAGGCTCATCCCAGGACATAACAAGAACGAATGCCTAGCAGGAGAGCAGTATGAAGCAGACGCAGTACGTGGCCCGCGAGCCCGACGCGAACGGTTTTATCGACTACCCGCCCGAAGAACACGCGGTGTGGAACACCCTGATCACGCGCCAACTGAAAGTGATCGAGGGCCGCGCCTGCCAGGAATACCTGGACGGCATCGACAAGCTCGGCCTGCCCCACGACCGCATTCCACAGCTGGCGGAAGTCAACAAAGTGCTGGCCGAGACCACGGGCTGGCAAGTCGCCCGGGTGCCGGCGCTGATCCCCTTCCAGACTTTTTTCGAATTGCTCGCCAACAAGCAGTTTCCGGTGGCGACGTTTATTCGTACCCGTGAAGAGCTGGATTACCTGCAGGAACCGGACATTTTTCACGAGATCTTCGGCCATTGCCCACTGCTGACCAACCCCTGGTTCGCGGAATTCACCCACACCTACGGCAAGCTCGGCCTGGCCGCCACCAAGGAACAGCGCGTGTACCTGGCGCGCCTGTACTGGATGACCATCGAGTTCGGCCTGGTGGACACGCCCGAAGGCCGGCGCATCTACGGTGGCGGCATCCTGTCTTCGCCCAAGGAGACCGAGTACTGCCTCTCGGACGTGCCCGAGCATCAAGCCTTCGACCCGCTCGAAGCGATGCGCACGCCGTATCGCATCGACATCCTGCAACCCGTGTACTTCGCCCTGCCCAACCTCAAGCGCCTGTTCGAAGTGGCGCAGGAAGACATCATGGGCATGGTCGAACGCGGGATGCAGCTGGGGCTGCACGCACCGAAGTTCCCGCCCAAGCCAAAAGCGGCTTGAACTGCGGCTTTTAGGGCCAGGTGAGTCTGTTCCCTGGCCCCGCGTTGCTTTAGGGTGACGCTACTGACGACCGTTTCCAAATACTCGATTTCAGGAATACCCACATGACCACGTTGAACCAAGCCCACTGCGAAGCCTGCCGCGCCGACGCCCCGCAAGTCAGCGACGAAGAGTTGCCGGTGCTGATCAAGCAGATCCCCGACTGGAACATCGAAGTACGCGATGGCGTGATGCAGCTGGAAAAGGTCTTCCTGTTCAAGAATTTCAAATTCGCCCTGGCCTTCACCAACGCCGTGGGCGTGATCTCCGAAGCTGAAGGCCATCACCCGGGCCTGCTCACCGAATGGGGCAAAGTCACCGTGACCTGGTGGAGCCACTCCATCAAGGGCCTGCACCGCAACGACTTCATCATGGCCGCGCGCACCGACGAAGTGGCCAAGGATGCCGAGGGCCGCAAGTAATGCATTTCGACGCAATTGGCCGGGTGCCCGGAGACCCGATCCTCGGGCTGATGGAGCTGTATGCCCAGGACCCGAACCCGCTCAAGTTCGACCTCGGCGTGGGCGTGTACAAGGACGACCAGGGCCTGACGCCGATCCCGCATTCGGTGAAACTGGCCGAGCAGCGCCTGGTGGAACAACAAACCACCAAGACCTACATCGGCGGCCATGGCAATACCGCGTTCGGCTCGCTGATCAGCGAGCTGGTGCTGGGCGCCGGTTCGCCACTGCTGGGCGAGCGCCGCGCCGGCGCCACCCAGACGCCTGGCGGCACCGGCGCGCTGCGCCTGAGCGCCGACTTTATCGCCCACAGCCTGCCCGGCCGTGGCGTATGGCTGAGCAACCCGACCTGGCCGATCCACGAAACCATCTTCGCCAAGGCCGGGCTCAAGGTCAGCCATTACCCGTACGTGGGCAGCGACAATCGTCTGGACGTAGCGGCAATGCTGGCCACCCTGTCCACCGTGCCAAAAGGCGATGTGGTGCTTCTGCACGCCTGCTGCCACAACCCGACCGGTTTCGACCTGTCCCACGATGACTGGCGCCAGGTGCTGAAGATCGTCCAGGAACGTCAGTTGCTGCCGCTGATCGACTTTGCGTATCAGGGTTTTGGCGATGGCCTGGAACAGGATGCATGGGCCGTGCGGATGTTCGCGGCTGAGCTGCCCGAAGTGCTGATCACCAGTTCCTGCTCGAAGAACTTCGGCTTGTACAGCGACCGTGTCGGCGCGTTGATTGTGTGCGCGGCGGACGCCGAGAAACTGACGGATGTGCGCAGCCAGCTAGCGTTTATTGCGCGTAACTTGTGGTCGACGCCGCCGGACCATGGTGCTGCTGTGGTGGCGACGATTCTCGGTGACGCCGGGCTGAAAAAGCAGTGGGCCGAGGAAGTTGAAGCGATGCGGGCGCGGATTGCGCAGCTGCGTTCCGGGCTGGTGGAGGCGTTGGCGCCCCATGGGTTGTCGGAGCGGTTTGCGCATATTGCGGCGCAACGCGGGATGTTTTCCTATACCGGGTTGAGTGCGGAACAGGTGAAGCAACTGCGGGACAAGCACAGCGTGTATATGGTCAATTCCGGGCGTGCGAACGTGGCGGGGATTGACGCGACACGGTTGACGTTGTTGGCAGAAGCCATCGCGGATGTTTCCCACACCTGACTGAAGAAACCGGCTCCAAATGTGGGAGCGGGCTTGCTCGCGAAGGCGGTGGGTCAGTCGAATTATCTGGTGACTGACACTCCGCATTCGCGAGCAAGCCCGCTCCCACATTTAGACTGAGTGAGTCTGTGAGTCTGTGGGTTTGAGGCTCAGCCCGCGACCATTTCGGCTTTGAGCTGTGCCTCTTTCGCCTGGGCATCCGCCAATCGATACAGCTCGATATGCCCGTCCCAGTGTTCGATCAGCGCTGTGCACGACTCCACCCAATCCCCGCAATTGAGGTAGTCCACCTCGCCCACCTTGCGAATCTCCGCATGGTGAATGTGCCCGCACACCACGCCATGCAGCTCGCGCTTGGTCACTTCGTGGGCGATCGCTTCTTCAAAATCACTGATAAAGCTGACCGCCGTCTTGACCTTGTGCTTGAGGTACGCCGACAACGACCAATAGCCGTAGCCATAGCGCGCCCGCCAGTGGTTCAGCCAGCGGTTGAGCGTGAGGGTGAATTCGTAGGCCGAATCGCCAAGGAACGCCAGCCAGCGGTGATACCGGGTGATCACGTCGAACTGGTCGCCATGGATCACCAGCAAATGCCGGCCATCGGCAGTCACGTGCACCGCTTCGTCCACCAACTGGATATTGCCAAGGATCAGCTTCGAATAACGCCGCAGGAATTCATCGTGGTTGCCGGTGACGTAGATCACCTCGGTGCCGCGCTTGCTCATGGTCAGCAGGCGGCGGATCACGTTGGTGTGGGCCTGGGGCCAATACATGCCGCTGCGCAGCTTCCAGCCGTCGATGATGTCGCCCACCAGGTAGACCTTGTCGGCGTGGTAGCCCTTGAGGAAATGCGAGAGGTGTTCGGCCTGGCAATCCCGAGTGCCCAAATGCACGTCGGAAATCCACAGGGTACGCACGCGTTGCTTGCGGCTGGGTTTGGCGAGTTCGGCGCTGGTCATGGGCATGCCTCACGGTGTTTTCGCGAGCTTGCGCCCACGGGATTAATAGCCCATGACAGTGTTGCGTCAGTCTGATGACAGCACCCACAGGCGGCGAAGCGATGTAAACTGCGGGCCTGCCCAGGAGACTGCGATGAGACCCAACCTCACGCTACGCCACTACCCCGATGCGCCTATCGCCCATAGCCACGACCATGCACAGCTGGTGTTTGGCCTGTCCGGGCACCTGGACTTCGAGGTGGATGGCCGGGGCGGCCAGGTGCAGCACAGCAGTGTGATGGTGCTGCCCTACTCCGCCCATCACGCATGCCGCAGTCGCGATGGCAGCCGCTGCCTGGTGCTGGACGTGCCCGATGAGCACTGGCTGGCGCAGTCCCTGGGCGAGCATGCCGACGCCAGCCGCCGCTTGCTCGACCGGTGCGCACACCTGACCCTCGACAATCGCCAAAGCCAACTGGTGCAATGGCTGGCGAGCAGCCCGGTGGACGACCCGCTGATCGCCCAGCAAGGCGCCGTGTTGCTGCTGGCCAGCCTCAACCTTGCGCAGCCGCCGGTGGGCAAGCGCCTGCCCTATGCCGCGTTCGATGCGCATATCCAGCGGCATGCCGCGCACCCACTGCAAGTGGCGGATCTGGCGAAGCTCGCCGACCTGTCCGTCGCCC
>NZ_JACARK010000577.1:0-332 GCF_013386655.1 Pseudomonas sp. K5002
ACCCCAAGCTGCCGTGCCAGGGTGCGCAGGCGCCCGTTCAACAGCGGGTCGACGCGCAAATGTGCCTGTTGCGCTTCACCCGGTGCACTCAATGCCAGCGTCGGCTCATCGACCTCCCCGAGCATCTCGCGGAAGAACGTTTCGTGCTCTTCCTCACGCATGCCCAACCGCGTCTGCGCCACATAATTGCGATACGGCACCGCCGCACCCAACTGCTCGCGCCGGCCGAGCAAGCACGCCTGCATTTCGTGCTGCAGCACCTCCAGCGCAACGTGGTCCATCACGAGATGATGGAACAGCAACAACGCAACCACCCGCTGGTTGGCCGGGTC
>NZ_JACARK010000058.1:0-3451 GCF_013386655.1 Pseudomonas sp. K5002
CCAGGACTGGAAGTTGACCACGATCAGCAGGTAGATCAGCACCACCGCGCCAAGCAGGCCAAACAGCAAGCCACTGAAGGCCGCGTTCATGGTTTGCACCTGACCCTGCAACAGCACCTTGGAGCCGGTGGGCACTTCGCTGGCGTGGGCGGCGATGATCTTCTGGATGTCGGCGGCAACGGCACCGAGGTCGCGGCCCTGGATTGCGGTCAACACCTCGACCACCGGCTGGATGTCCGACTGGGTCACCACCGAGTTCGCGTGGCTGCGTTCGATGGACGCCAGGCCGCCGAGGGTCTGGTCTTGCGCCGAACCGGGGCTGCCGCTCAACGGCAGGTTATGCAGGGCGGCCAGGGTGTCGAGGCCGTACTGCGGGGTTTGCATCACAATCGGATAAGACACGCCGTTGGCCGGGTTGAGCCAGAACGTCGGCGCCACCTGGCTGGAACCCGCCAGGTTGACCACCAGGCTGTTGGTCACATCGCGCTCGTTCAGGCCCACCAGTTGGGCCTGGGTACGGTCCACATCGATCTTGAACGTGGGCAGTTGCCGCGACTGCTGGATACGCGCATCCACCACACCCGGCACCCGCCGGATTTCCCGCAGCAACGTGCTGGCGTAGGTGAAGTTGGCGGGCAGGTTATTGCCGCTGACTTGCACATCCACCGGCGCCGAAGAACCGAAGTTGAGGATCTGCCCGACGATGTCCGAAGCCGGGAACGAGAACACCGCATTCGGGAATTCACGGGGCAGCCGCTCCCGCAGTTCGCGCATGTATTCGGCGGTGGGACGATGGCCCTCTTTCAGGCTGATCTGGATGTCGCTGTCCTGTGAACCCACGGTGCCGGTGTTGTTGTAGGCCACGTTGATCCCGCTGATGGCCAGGCCGATATTGTCGACGATGGCCGCCAGCTCCCGGGGCTCGATCACGTTATGAATGGTGTTCTCGATCTGCGAGACCAGCCGCGCATTGCTCTCG
This sequence comes from Pseudomonas sp. K5002, assembly GCF_013386655.1. Taxonomy (NCBI): domain Bacteria; kingdom Pseudomonadati; phylum Pseudomonadota; class Gammaproteobacteria; order Pseudomonadales; family Pseudomonadaceae; genus Pseudomonas; species Pseudomonas sp. K5002. The sequence goes on from NZ_JACARK010000058.1 coordinate 980, forward strand.
ACCCGCGTGCCGATCGGTGCACGCACATGCAACAGGATCTGCCCGGAGTCGACGTCGGGGAAGAAGTTGCGACCCAGGAATGGCACCAGCGCAAACGACACAGCGACGAACGCCAGCATCGCGATCACCGCGATACGGCGGTGGTGCAAGGCACTCTCCAGTGCCCCGTGGTAAACCCCGCGAAACGCCTCGAACTGGCGCTCGAACCCGCGCTGGAATTTCACCAGCGGGTTGCTCGACGGCGCCACCACTGGCGTACCGTCCGCATGATGTTCGTGAGGCTTGAGCAGGTAATTGGCGAGGGTCGGCACCAGGGTTCGCGAGAGGATGAACGAGGCGATCATCGCGAAGATCACCGCTTCGGCCATCGGCACAAACAGGAAGCGCGCCACGCCTTCCAGGAAAAACATCGGCACAAACACGATGCAGATACACAGCAGCGACACGAACGCCGGCGTGACGATCTGCGCCGCGCCGTCGAGGATCGCCGTCTCCACCGGCTTGCCCTGTTCCAGGTGCCAGTTGATGTTTTCGATGGTCACCGTAGCGTCATCCACCAGGATCCCCACCGCCAATGCCAGGCCGCCGAGGGTCATGATGTTGAGGGTTTCGCCTAGCGCCGACAGTGTCGCAATCGACGACAGGATGGCCAATGGGATCGACGTGGCGATGATCACCGTGGAGCGCCAACTACCGAGGAACAACAGGATCATCAGGCTGGTCAACGCGGCCGCTATGATCCCTTCCCGGGCGACGCCGCTGATGGCCGAGCGCACGAACAGCGACTGGTCGCCGATCAGGTCGATATTCAGGTTGGGCGGCAAGGCGCCTTTGTTGTCGGCCAGTTTGTCCTTGATCCCGGCGATCACCCCGAGGGTCGACGCCGAACCGGTCTTGAGCACCGGCAGCAGCACGGAGCGGTTGCCGTTGACATGCACGATGTTGGTCTGCGGCGGGTTGCCGTCACGCACCGTGGCCACGTCACGGATCAACACGGTGGTGCCGTCGGCGGTCTTGATCGGCAGGTTTTCCAGGTCGTGGAAGTCCGTCGGCGAGTTGTTCAGTTGCAGGTTGAACTCGTAGCTGCCGATCTTTTGCGTGCCCACCGGGGTGATCAGGTTCTGCGTGGCCAGGGCAGTGGCCACGTCCTGCGCCGAGAGGCCCCGGGCCTGCATGCGTGCGGAGTCGAGGTCGATCTGCACCTGGCGAGTCTTGCCGCCGAACGGGTATGGCAGTGCGGCACCGGGCACCGTGGTCAGCATCAGGCGCACGGTGTTGAGGCCCAGGTCACCGAGTTTCTGTTCGCTGAGGCCTTTGCCGGACAACGCCAACTGCACGATCGGCACTGTCGAGGCGCTGTAGTTGAGGATCAGCGGCGGCGTGGTGCCCGGCGGCAGTTGACGCAGGATGGCCTGGGACACCGAAGTCATCTGCGCGTTGGCCGTACTGATGTTGACTCCCGGCTGGAAGAACACCTTGACGATGCCGTAGCCGTTCAGCGATTGCGCCTCGATATGGCGGATGTCGTTGACCGTGGTGGTCAGCACCCGCTCGAACGGCGAGGTGATGCGGCCGGCCATCTGGTCGGGCGGCAAGCCGGTGTACTGCCAGATCACGGCAATCACGGGGATGCGAATTTCGGGGAAGATGTCGGTCGGTGTACGCCAGGCCGCGAGCGGGCCCACAATCAGAATGAAAATAGCCAATACCAGGAAGGTATAGGGGCGCCGCAATGCGATGCGCACGAGGTTGAGCATAGATGTGATCCAGACAGGAAGTTGATGACTGAAGGAGGTACCGAACAGCGCTTCCCTCCTGCCCCGCCCGTCTGTGTTCCGGGCCAACTGCACTGACATCCGGTCAAAATAGAGGCATATGCCACGATATAGCGTTTAGTGGCATACGCAACTAATTTGTTGCAGCATGTGTCAATATTCATCTTGCCGGATTAACGTTCGGTTAACCCTTGATCTGTAGCGAGTGATCAGCCTGTGAAATGCGCACCGCCTGTCCTGAATAGCCCGAGCACCTGTTCCAACGGAGCCGTGCGGCGCGCGTCCCGTCGTATGGCGCAGATCTATGACGAGGCGTTTGCGCCGTTTGGTTTGAAGGCCACCCAGTATTCGCTGATGAACCACATCGCCAATGGGGACGCTCCGAAGATGCGCGACCTGGCGCAGTCGTTGGTGATGGATTTGTCGGCCCTGGGGCATACGCTCAAGCCGCTGGTGCGGGATGGGCTTGTGGTGTTGCGGGTGGATGAGTTGGACCGTCGCAGCCGGCGGGTGCTGTTGACCGACGCGGGGCAGCGTAAATACGAAGAGGCGCGGGTGGTGTCCAGGCAGATGGCGGTGCGGTTTGATGAGGTGTTTGGGGCTGAGGCGGCTTGCGAGTTGCGTAAGGCCATGGACTTTATTGCGTCTGATGAGTTTGCTCGGGCGTTGTTGGGTTAGGGGGCATATCCGTTATTTG
>NZ_JACARK010000058.1:3500-5176 GCF_013386655.1 Pseudomonas sp. K5002
AGCTAAAGCGGGCACGGTCCACTGTAGGAGCTGGCTTGCCGGCGATGGCATCACCTCGGTGTGTCTGATTCACCGAGTTGTCTGCATCGCCGGCAAGCCAGCTCCTACAGAAAAGCAGCTTTTGCCTTTGCTTTTAACACTCAGGTCGGCTCTCAGGCAGCCGTGCTCTTACTTTTGATCTTGATCTAACTGCCCCCTGCCGCTTTTGCAAAGTGACTCGCTGTAAGAGCGAAACCATAAGTAGCCATAACCTAAATAACGGATATGTACCCCCCTCCTCCGGCCAAACTCAACACTTCTCCCGCGAAATAAACCCCAACACCCCAGTATCCATCACCGGATTAAAACGAACCCGGGTCGTAATGTCCTGCTCAATCTCACGCATCGCCACCTGCGGCAACGTAGAAATATCCGCATCCTCCCGTATCCGCGCCGGCGTCACCGACGAGGTCAAAAACGCCACCCCACGCTGCACCGACCACGCCAACGCAACCTGAGCCGGCGTCTTCCGCACCCGCCGTGCAATCCCGGTAATCACCGGTTCATCCAGCACCCGCGGCCTCATCCCATGCCCCAACGGCGCAAACGCCAACACCACAATCCCATGCTGCCTGCAAAACTCCAACAGCTCCCACTCCGGCAGATAAGGGTGTGACTCAACCTGCACCACCGCAGGCTTTATCCGCGCCACCGCCACCAACTCCCGCAGCGTTTCCAGGCTGATATCCGACACCCCGATGGACTTGCAACGCCCCTCATCCACCAGACGCTCAAGCACCCGCCACGTCTCGATCAACGTCACCCCCGAGTCATACAACACATGCCCAAACGCATCCCGTGGGTGCAGCTCGTCACCCGGCAAAAACGCAAACGGCGTATGGATCATGTAGCAGTCGATCACCTCCACCCGAAGCCGGCGGCAACTGGCTTCGAACGCCGGCACCACACGCTCGGGCCGATGGTTGTTGTTCCACAGCTTGGTGGTGATGAACAGGTCCTCGCGCCGGACTTTACCGGCCGCCACCGCATCGTGAATCGCCGCGCCGACCTGCGCTTCGTTGCCATAACGCTCCGCACAATCGAAATGGCGAAAGCCCGCCTCCAACGCTTGCGTGACCGCCTGGGTGGTGGCCGTCAAATCCCTGAACAGCGTCCCGAACCCCACCGCCGGCATCGCGCCCGAACCATGCTGCAAAGGAAAACGGGTATCGCGAAGTGCATCGTAATAGCTCATGTGTTTGCTCCACTAGCGTTTGAAATCGTTGACCGAGCGACCACCGAGCGCCACGAACAACCGCACGGTGTCGAGATGTTGGGCGGTGCTCGCCCGGATCTGCCCGAGCAGGGCCTGCTCATAGGCGCGTTGTGCCTCCAGCACTTGCAACAGCCCGCTCTCCCCTGCCCCATAGGCCTGCTGGTTCAGGCGCAAACTGTTGGCGGCGGCCTGTAGCGCGGCGGTCTGTGCCTGGTACTCCTCGGCGTCGTGGTTGATCGCCTGCAAGGTGTCTGCGACCTGGCCGAAGGACTTGATGACGGTCTGCTGATAGTTGGCGAGCGCGGCGTTGTAGCCCTCCACGGCGGCCTGGCGCTCTGCCTTGAGAGTTCCGCCATCGAAGATCGGCCCCGCCAACCCGGCGGCAAAACCCCACAGCGCCGTACCACCATTGCCCGACGCG
>NZ_JACARK010000578.1:0-10090 GCF_013386655.1 Pseudomonas sp. K5002
ACTTGCCGATGGGCAGGCCGAATTGCTTGCGCATCGCCGCATAAGCGGTGGTGCCGCGCACAGCCACCTTGCCCAGGCCGACGTTGGCCGACGGCAGGGAAATCGCCCGGCCAGCCGCCAGGCATTCCATCAGCATGCGCCAGCCGTTGCCGACTTGCTCGCGGCCGCCGATCACCCATTCCAGCGGGATAAACACATCCTTGCCGGTGGTCGGGCCATTCTGGAATACGGCATTGAGTGGCCAGTGACGCCGGCCGCTGTTCACCCCCGGATGGGTGGTGGGGATCAACGCGCAGGTGATGCCCAGGGAACCCGGCTGGCCGAGCAGACCGCCCGGGTCTTCGGCGCGGAAGGCCAGGCCGAGCACGGTGGCGATTGGGCCGAGGGTGATGTAGCGCTTGTCCCAGGTCACACGGAAACCCAGCACTTCCTCACCTTCGTGCATGCCCTTGCAGACGATGCCCAGGTCTGGAATCGCGCCGGCGTCGGAGCCGGCATACGGGCTGGTCAGGGCGAAGCACGGGATGTCTTCGCCCCGTGCCAGACGTGGCAGGTAGTAGTTGCGCTGGGCGTCGGTGCCGTAGTGCAGCAGCAGTTCGGCCGGGCCCAGGGAGTTGGGCACCATCACTGAAATCGCCGCCGCCGAGCAGCGGGTCGAGAGCTTCATCACCACTTGCGAATGCGCATAGTGGGAGAAGCCTTTGCCGCCGTATTGCTTGGGAATGATCATGCCGAGGAAGCCGGCATCCTTGGTGTACTGCCAGCCTTCGGGGGACATGTCTTGCCAGACCTGGGTGGTTTCCCAGTCGTTGGACATGTCACACAGGGTCTCCACTTCGTTGTCGAGGAAGGCCTGTTCTTCAGCGCTGAGGCTGGCGGGTGCGGCTTGCAGCAGGCGTTCCCAGCGCGGTTTGCCGCTGAACAGCTCGGCGTCCCACCACACGGTGCCGGACTCGATGGCAGCACGCTCGGTGTCGGACATTGCCGGCATGATGCCGCGAAAAAGGCCCAGGGCCTTGCTGGTCAACAGGGTGCGGCGCAGGGGTTTGATCGTCAGCAGCAGCGCGGGCAACACCACCAGCACCGCCACCACGCCGGCGCCGAAACCGGCGACTGCGTTGAACAGGTAACCGGCCGCCAGCCAGACCAGGCCGGCACCCAGCCAGAGGGTGGCAGCGGCTTGTCGATACGCCAGGGCAATCGCTGCTGCGAGTCCCGCCAATAACCAGATAACCATGGGGATACCTCTACTCAATTCAGGGTACGGCCAACGCCCGGGCAGATCGGAATGACCTGTGACGTAAAGCCACACTACAAACTTGAAAAGATAAATTCAAATTTTGTTTTGAAATTTTTATTTAATGCTTGGGCGAAAAAATCAAGGGCTGAGCAAGTCAGCCTGATGGATCAAAGGGAGCACGTGAGAAATGCCGGAAGAGCAGCAAGATGCGCTTGCTGCCCTCCTTTATCGGCTAGTCAATTCACTTCACTGCACGCGATCAGAACGCGTAAGTCGCTGATAAGCTGACCACCTCCCCTTTGCTGTCGACCTTGCCATCCAGGCGTGCGCCGCCGAGACGATCGACGTTCTGCGTCTTCAACTTGACCTCTTCCACAAACTGCCGGGAGTACGCACCGTCCAAGGTCAGCCCCGGAATAGCTCTTACGGCGTAGCTCAGGCCCAGGGAAGCAAACCAGCGGTCACCGTCAGGAATACGTGGGTCACGTGTGGAGTTACGGGTTGGAGTCTGGTCATTGGCGACACCGGCACGCACGGTCCAGTCGTCGGTGAGTTTGTAGTCACCGCCCACCGACAGCATCCAGACGTCACGGTACTTGTAGGGAATCGACACGATGGTGCTGCCGTCGGACTTCAGGGTCAGGTCCTTGAACGAAGACCATTGCGTCCACATGGCGCTGACACCCAGGGTGAAGCGGTCGTTGAACACGTGCACCCAATCAATCGCGGCATTGGCCGGAATATCCAGCTGGGTTGAGGCGTTGGCGCCATCCGGGTACAGATGCAGGCCCGGGTACGCCTGCTCTACCAGGGTTTTGCCGAAAGCAGGGTTGATATCGGTCATCAGGCTTCTGGAGCCGTCATCGGCATAGATATTGTAGTTACCCTCCAGCTTGTTCTTGATCTTGGCGTGGTAGTTCAGGCCAACAGTATCCTGCAGCGTCGGCTTCCAGACCACGCCGGCAAACCAGCCGACAGAGGTGTTATCTACCTTGACCCGCATCAAGGCATGCCCAACCCCTGAAGGAAAGGGTGCACCGCCCAATCCTGGCGACAAGGCCGCCGCTGCCAGCAGGTCGACGTTCTGGCTGACAAAGCCACTACTGTGCTGCACGATGGCGCCACCACCAATGGAGAACTGGTCGTTGACCTTGAACGACAGCGAGCCCGTCACACCTACCGTTTCGATCTTGGTGTCGACGGCGAAGTCGCGACCCTTCCAATCCGGGTCCCAGGTACTTTTCATGCCTTGAGGGACAACAGCGCTAAAGCCGAGCGCAAAACGGTCATTGAGCGGAATCACCGCAAAGCCGGTAGGCAGCCAAGCGGTGAAGCCTGCTTCGCCGCCGTTGCCTGTGCGCGGGGTTGAGGTAGGTATACCTGTCAACGGATCAATGACGCTGGAACTGCTCGGATCTCCCTTGTAGTCGTAAGCACTGCCCTTGTACTTGATATTGACGCGGGCGTAGTCGACGGTTTGCTGCACGATAGTGTGATCAATAAATGCCATGGCAGCCGGGTTGTTGTACGCAGCTGAAGGGTCATCCTTGAACAGCGAACCACCACCAAAGGCACGGCCCCAGCCCTGCGCGCCATAGGTCGGGGTAGCAAAACCACCTGCCTGCGCCGGAGCGGTAATCATCAGCCCCCCCAGCAATGCGAGCCCCAATACAGCCTGCACCTGTTGTTTTTTATTATTCATGCGGCACTCCTTATTGTTATCAAACTGAGCCTGCTCGAGCCGGCTCGTCTTGCTGCTTCGTTTGCCCGTTCAGGGGCATATTTCAACCTTTGACCTGATGATCAAGTTCAAGGACTAATCGTGAGGACTGGCGAAGGCTTGAAACTGAATGCCGTGATTCGGCAGCTGTCGCCTACGGTGTGAGGGCTAAGGAGGCTAAAGGTGTTATCAGCAGCACTCCATTGCGTGGTCAACGTACTTGGAGACGCGCACGTGTCGGAGAAGAACTTCTCGGCGAAACCTGAAAGTGTTGCGGTGCTGGCATTCGTCGGTACGAGGGTCCACGGCAGATTAAGCGGCCCGGAAACTCCGCACAGTGCGTTGCCCGTAAAAGTGGCACCGGTGATGGTCGCACTTGAACCGTCGGAAGCGACCTTTCCGGTCAGCGCGACAGTGCAAGGGACGGGTGTCCATACCAAAAGTTTTACTGCGGTAGAGATCGAGCCAGTGGCAGTAAATGCGGCGCCCGCCTGGGCAAACGATGCCGCGTGGGTCATTGAGGATGTGAATGCCAGGCCAAGCAGCAGCGCAGTTAGAGAAATACGTGTGGTAAGGCTTTGCATTGTCTTAGTCCCCAGACTTTTTATTGTTATCCACCGGCTCCGCCGGCATCAGTTACATGGCCAGACACCTCGCCTGAGGCGCAAGCCGATCAAAATTCGTTTATCAAGGATTTATCATCAGGTATGGCATTGCGAAGCGCATCGACACAACTTCACAGCTACCGGGAAGTACCTGATTGATTGCATAAAGATTTAAGCCATCGGTGTTATTGAAGAGAGAAACGCTAATAGTTGCAGGACCGCAGTTAGTACCAGGAATGATTGGCGGAAGGCTCGCCACAGTGAAACTGACATTAGATAATGCGCCGAAAGCACTGGCTGTTGGACTCAATACCCATGGCAAGTTACTGACACGATACATGGCACACAGGGCGTTGCTGCCGGCGATATAAACACTGGTCAGACTTGCCGTGGAACCATCGTGGGATACCCGCCCAACAAACTGGATATTACACGTTACAGGTGTCCTCATCGAAGACGGCGACTTCAGCGTCAGGGTGCCGTTAACGGTGGTAAATGATTGGTCGGCAGGAATGAAAGACGCCGCGTTGGCCATCGAAGCCGCACAAATGCACATTGCAACAGCAGTAGCACCCACGAACGTTTTCAAGCTTTCCATGTTTTTCCACCTGTCTGGTGACGTATTCACCAAGCGCAATGAACGGTGTTGTCAGCCGATCCGTTGGCTGTCCATCCCTGAACAAGCGCCTCTCGCGAGGCGCCTGCCTTCCATCGGGGTGATCAACCCTTTTTACGGAGTACGCCTATCAAGGAATTACCACGGCACCCGGTGCGGTGAGGCTCAGCGACACCACGGTGCAACTGCCGGTCAGCGTCTGGTTGGTTGCAGTGATCGTGCTGGAAGCTGGGCTGGCAGTTGACGCCAGGCCCACGGCAATAGTGGTCGGGCCGCAGTTGGTGGCAGGAATGATTGGCGGTGCACCTGCGATGGTGTAGCCAACGTTGGTCACGGTACCCGCAGTAACGGAGGTAGCCGATAGTTTCCATGGCAGGTTAGTCATCTTGGGCAATGCGCACAGGCTGTTGGAACCCGATACGGTGGCGCTATTGATATTGGCAGTACCATCGGCGTTAACAACACCCTGGAAAAGAATGTTGCAAGTCACTGGCTGCTGAAACGACGACGGCGATTTGACCGTAATGCTGCCGTTAGCGGTGATGCTTGCACCAATAGGGCTGAAAGACGCCGCACTGGCCATCGAAGCAGCACCCATGCAAACAGTCAAAGCAGTCAAAGACACGAGGGTTTTCAAGCTTTTCATTATTTTTCCTCACATGTTATGGCGAGTCATTTCGCCAGGGGTAATGGCCATGATCGAGAGGTCACGGTGAATCTGCAGAACTTCCCTTTCCAGCCAAATTTCAATTCAATTACCGCTACAACATCCCACTGTTACTCAACAACTTTGAAACTCGGCGGCATCTTGATCGACACCGTCTTGATCTTGCAGTCTTCGCCGATAGGCACATTCGACGCTTCCAGCTTGCCGGTGGCGTTATCCCAGGTTCCATCGGCAGTAGAAGGCCCGCACTTGCCGCCCAAACCAAAGGCATGCACATCCACGGCGATCTTCGACATCGAGCCGCTCCTGGTATCTTTAGCCACCAATACCCACGGCAAGTTGATGGCTTCGACCCGGCTGCACTTGAGGCCGCCGTCGAACTCAACTTTGTCGACATTTACTGACGACCCATCCGCCGCCACTTTGCCGGCGACCTTGATGGTGCAATCCGCGCTGATCAGCGCGCCTTTGGAAAAGCTGATGGGGCCCTGGGCAGTAAACGCGCTGCCGGCAGGTTCGATACGGGCGGCCTGGGCCTGGTGGTAAACGATCAGGCCCAGCGCGGCCAATACAATGTGCGTGGTGAACTTGGCAGGGGTTTGCATGGTGTACGTCCTTCCCTTCATTTTATTTTTGTTCGGGTCAAACAACTGTCTTGCAACTAAGCCGTACTCGAAACCGGTAAAGCCTGGGCGATGAAAACCTGCGCGATGCACAGATCCCGAGTACGCCCTACAACTGACTGCTTTCGTTAGAAGGGTCTGGTGGTGTTGCTGTACTTCTCCAGGTACTTCAAACGCTGTGAAGGTTGAAGATTGGTCAGGGTAATATCCCCGGCGTAATGATTAAGTACCCGGTGATCCATGCGTCGTCGCCACAAGTACGGCACATACGCCCAAACAATCATGCTGGCATAACCGTATGGGAGTTGCGGCGATTCATCAAAATGACGCAGTGACTGATAACTTCTGGTTGGGTTGGCGTGATGGTCGGAGTGCCGCTGCAGTTGGAACAGAAAGATATTGGTGACAATCCGATTACTGTTCCAGGAATGGCGTGGCGAGCAACGCTCATAACGACCGTTGGGCAACTTCTGGCGTTTCAGGCCGTAGTGCTCGACATAGTTCACCACTTCCAGCAGCGAGAAACCGTAGATGCCCTGGATGATCAGGAATGGAATCACTGCCGCGCCCAGCCAGGCAATCATCGCGCCCCACAACACCACACTGTACATCCAGGCGCTGAGTACGGCGTTCTTCCAGTGCCAGGCCGGCAGGCCGAGTTTGCGCAGGCGTACACGCTCCAGGTTCCACGCCGAGCGGGCGCTGAACCATACCGAGCGCGGCAGGAAGGCCCAGAAGCTCTCCCCCAACCGCGAACTGGCCGGGTCTTCCGGGGTGGCGACGCGCACGTGGTGGCCACGGTTGTGTTCGGTGTAGAAGTGCCCGTAGAAGGTCGGCGCCAGGGTGATCTTGGCCAGCACGACTTCCAGCAGGCGCGGCTTGTGCCCCAGCTCATGGGCGGTGTTGATGGCGATGCCGGTGGCAGCGCCAGTGGACATTGCCATGCCCAGGTAGGTGAACCAGCTCACCTGGCCATGCAGCTCGGTGCGCGCGGTGATGAACGCGGCGGTTTTCGCCAGCCAGCTCGACGGGTCCAGGGTGGCGGTGGCATGCAACAGGCCGCCATTGATAATCCAGTCGATACCGCCTGCGGCCAGCCACCCGGTGACCACCAGGGATGAGATGACAAACAGCACGCCGGTGTAGACGATCCAGCGGTAGTAGCTTTGGGATTCGAGGTTGCTGACGGCGGACTCGGGCGGGTTGCTGACGTCTTCACCCAGCAGGCCGTCGATCAGCGGGATCAGGCCGAAGATCACCAGCACACCGACCCACCACAGTTGTTGCACGCCGGTAGTGATGGCCAGGGCGCCAGAGAGAATTGGGGTTGCCAGGGGCATGATGCCGAGCCACCACAGGTGGCGCTTGCCGTCGGTCCAGACGTTCGGGGCAGCCAGGGTCTGATTCATGGCAGCCTCCGCACGACGCAGGCAGGCAGGGAGCAAAAATCAACACTGGACAGGTACACGGAGCGGTGACTGCCCCGAGAATTCAACCATGCGATAAAAGGCGTTTTTTTCATTATTTTATTCGCTCTTAGGCATTTCAAAAATTGTTTCAAATTAGACATTGAAATAATTTTTTTAAATAAATAGCGCGGAATCGTTAGGTCGTCAACTAGTTTCTTGAACCCTTTTGAACGTGACCGGGCAGTCTCTTTTTCAGCCGTTTGGTCAGGTGTCTAGGGCAAGCATTGACGAGTTCGAACCGCGAGTTCAGTCGCACAATTATTTACTCGCCAACGCAAACGGCGGGTGCAACACCGTGGCGCTTTCCGGCGGCCGGACGCGCTTGGCTATCTGCTCGACCACCGCCGCGACACGCTCGGTGGCCGTGATCGGCAACATATGCCCGCGCCCTTCCACCAGCTGCAGCTTCAGGCCCGGCACCAGGCTGGCCAGGGCCTGCCCGTGTTTGCGGAAATCCAGCACCTTGTCCTGCGCGCCATAAATCAGCCCGATCGGCAACGTCAGCTGCGGGTAGCGCTTGACCATGTCCGGCAGGAAATCGTTGACCAGGTTGATCTCGGTGGAGGCGGCATAGAAGTTCTCGGGCCGCATGCCCAACAAGCCGCCGCCACGGGTGGCGAAGTCTTCCGGGGCCGGGTCGGGGGCAAACACGCCCTTGACCACCGAGCCTTTGGTCAGCAATCCGATCGGCATGGTCAGGGTGTGCGACATAAAGCGTCGCAGCCATCCCGGGCGTATCGCCAACGACATAAACACCAGCGGCAGCAGGCGCTGGGGATGGGTCAGGGGCGCCACCAGGATCAATCCGGACACCGCGTGGGGATGGTCCAGGGCCAGGGCCAGGGAAATCGCCCCGCCGAGGGAATGCCCCAGCACCAGCGGCTTATCCAGGTCAAGCGTCTGGATAAAGCTGGCGACTTGCCGGGCCTGGCCAGGCAGGTCCGCGGCCGTGCCGGCATGCCGGGTGGAATAACCCGACCCCGGACGATCCACGGTGATCACTCGAAAGTGCTCACGCAATTGGGCAGACAAGGCGTACGTCAAGTTGCGACTGCTGCCCATCAGCCCGTGGATCATCACCAGCGGTGGGCCCTTGCCCTCGTCTACATAATGAAAGCGCTCGCCGTTGATCTCCAGAAAGCGCCCGTTGATCGGAACAGCAGCCTCTATACGCCGTGTCATCCGGGCACTGAAGGCCCACAACACTACGCTTAACCCTACACACACACCCGCAGCGACAACCCACTCGACAGCCATAGCTCGGTCCTCTGCATCCCTGCGTTGCTGGCGGCCCGACCGGTATTGGTCAAGGCCTCAGCCATCGTCCACCCTGGACCTTAACTGTGTGCGTACAAGCTCTCGTCCGTCGGATAAGTCGCACATGAGGAACTGGGTCGTAGCCTAGACGATATTTTCAGGTAGATTATTTAAAATCTTTTTTAAAATAAATAATTCAATTTTCCTTTGCAATGGTGTTCTATCTAAAAAGCCAAAACAAAAACAAGGAGCACATCCGATGTCGACACCCGTAAGGCGCCACCGGCCCACGAGGGACAGCCTATGAATGCCCATGACACCATCGACATCGCCATCATCGGTTCCGGATTTGCCGGGCTGTGCATGGCGATCAAACTCAAGGAAGCCGGGTTCCACGACTTCTTTATTGCCGAACAGGCCGATGCTCTCGGCGGCACCTGGCGGGACAACCACTACCCCGGTTGCGCCTGCGACGTGCAATCCCATGTCTATTCGTTTTCCTTTGCGCCCAACCCGGACTGGACCCGGCAATTTGCGCCACAGGCGGAGATTCGCGCCTACCTGGAGCAGTGCGCACGGCGCTTCGAACTGGCGCCGTTCCTGCGCTTTGGCATGGGCCTGGAGAAGGCGGTATTTGATGAGGCGCAACAGCGCTGGAGCCTGAGCTTCAGCAATGGCCGCCAGGTCAGTGCGCGGGTGCTGGTGTCGGGAATGGGCGGCCTGTCGCGCCCGGCACTGCCGGATATTCCGGGCCTGGACAGCTTCAAGGGCAAGCGCTTCCACTCCCAGCAGTGGGACCACGAGTATTCATTGAAGGGCAAGCGCGTGGCGGTGATCGGCACCGGCGCCAGTGCCATTCAGTTCGTGCCGCAGATTGCGCCGCAAGTGGCCCACCTGGACCTGTTCCAGCGCACCCCGCCGTGGATCATGCCCAAGCCCGACCGGCCGATTTCACGCTTCGAGCGCTGGGCATTCAAGCACCTGCCGTTCACCCAGCGCCTGGTACGCGGCGCGTTCTATTGGGCACTGGAAGGCCGCGTGGTGGGCTTTGCCCTGCACCCGCGCCTGATGAAAATGGTACAGAAAATCGCCGTGCGCCACCTGCACAAACAAGTGGCCCGCCCTTCCCTGCGCAAGACCCTGACGCCGGACTACACCATCGGCTGCAAGCGCGTGCTGATCTCCAACGACTACTACCCGGCCCTGTCCCGCAGCAATGTGCAGGTGGTAACCGACAACGTGCTGCGCATCGAGGCGGACGGGGTGATCACCGCCGACGGCATCAAGCACCCGGCTGACTGCCTCATCTTCGGCACCGGCTTCCAGGCCACCGATCCGCTGCCCCGCAACTGCATCATCGGGCGCCACGGCATCGACCTGATGGACACCTGGCAAGACGGCGCCCACGCCTACCTGGGCACCACGGTGCCGGGTTATCCGAACCTGTTCCTGATCGTCGGCCCCAACACCGGGCTGGGGCATAACTCGATGATTCTGATGATCGAGGCCCAGGTCACCTACATCCTCGATGCCCTGCAGCAAATGCAGCGTCATCGCATCGCCACGGTGGACGTCAAGCCGGCGGTGGAACTGGCCTACAACGCCAGGCTGCAGGAAAAACTCAACGGCACCATCTGGTCCACCGGCGGCTGCAAGAGCTGGTACCTGGACCCACGCACCGGCAAGAACACCACGCTGTGGCCCGGCTCCACCTGGCGTTTCAAGCAGGTCACCCGGCATTTCGCCCTCAAGGACTACGTCGCCAGCCTGGTGCCGATACCGTCCACCACGCGCCCGGCCGCAACGCCCCACACCACCGCAGAAGGGAGCCTGTCATGAAGTCATTCAACGGCCGCGTGGCGGCCATTACCGGCGCCGCTTCCGGCATGGGCC
>NZ_JACARK010000579.1:0-4058 GCF_013386655.1 Pseudomonas sp. K5002
TTCAAACAATGCCGCGCGGCTTTCCACATGGGCGGGGCGGATGATCACCGCATTGCCGCCACCCACCGGCAAACCGGCCAGCGCGGCCTTGTAGCTCATGCCCTGGGCCAGGCGCGCGGCATCCGCCACGGCACTTTCATCGTCGGGGTAAGAGAGGTAGCGGCAGCCTCCAAGGGCGGGACCCAGGCGGCTGTTGTGGATGGCAATGACCGCCTTCAACCCGGTGGCCGGGTCAACGCTCAGGTGCAGCGATTCAAGGCGGGTGCTGTGCATGAGCGCAAACATCGTCAAGCTCCCGAATCACTTCTGGTAGGCGCCAAGTATAGGACCGCCAGCGAAACCCTGCTGAAGCGCGCAGGAATAAGACCACCGGTTTTAAAGGGTTTGCGACATAAACAGGTAGGACCTGTCTTAAGGCACTGGACGAAAGTTCACAGCAAGGCTAAAACGAGACATCCGCCGGAGAACCCAATGAAGCCCCGCGACGCCTTTTTTGCCTGCCTGGAACGGTCACCGCCCGCGCTGTTTGAAGCCGCGCTGTGGATGGCGGCCGAGCACGACCCGGCGGTGGACCCCTTGGCCATCCTGCAGGACTTCAAGGTACTGCAGCAATTGGTCAGCCTCAGCATGCCGATGCTGCCGGCGGATGAACTCGGACAACCGTTGCTGCGGCGCATGAACGACCTGGGGTTCGCCCAGGATGACCACACCCCGCTGCGCCCCGCCGCCGCGCTGCTGGACAAGGTGTTGAAGCGTAAACGCGGGCAGCCGCTGGCTCTCGGGCTGATTGCCCTGGAGCTGGCGCGGCGCCTGGACATTCCGCTGGTGGGCGTCAACTTCCCGGGGCACTTCCTGTTGCGGGTGCCGGGCGCCGATCACCTGCTCGACCCCTGCGGCGGCCGACGCCTGTACCCCAACGATTGCCGCGACCTGCTGACCCGCCAGTACGGGCCCAATCTCAAGTTGCAGGCCGACCACCTGCACACCGCCGAGCCGCGATCGATCCTGCAACGGCTGTCGCGTAATCTGCGCCAGTTGCACCTGTCCAACGACGACCACCTGGCCGCTCTGGTGGACGCCGAACGCGTGCTGGAGCTGGGCAATGCCAGCGCCGCCGATTACCTGGCCCGGGCCAGTTTGTATCAGCGCCTGGATTGCCCGAACGCCGAGCGTTTTGACCTGGAACACGCGTTGATGCTCAGCGAAGACCCGATCCAGCGTCTACGCCTGACCGAACGGCTGGGCCATTTGCCGCCGAACTCTGTGGTGCATTGACTGGCGAGCGCACCTGGATAATCAACAACGCCGCTATCACCGCCGGAATCGCGCAGAAGAAGAAAATCTGCTGCACCGGTATGTGCATCGCCAGCAGCAGGCTGCCGAACAGCGGCCCCAGGATCGACCCGAACCGCCCGACACCCAGTGCCCAGCCTGTACCGGTGGCCCGCACGTGAGCCGGGTAGAAGTTACTGGCGAACGCGTTCAGGGTCAGTTGACCGCCGATGATGCAGAAGCCCGCCGCAAACACGCAGGCCACCAGATAGCGCGGATTGTCGTGATTCAGCCCCAGCAGGATGGTGCACACCGCAGCCGCTGCCAGCACGCCGGACAGTAGGCGCACTTTGCTTTTGAGCCGGTCGGCAAACCAGGCCATGCCGATGGCGCCCAAGGTCCCGGCGAACAGGAACATCGAGGTCACCAGGTTGGCCTCATTCAGGCCCAGGCCGCTTTCCAGCAACAGCGAAGGCAGCCAGCTGATCATGAAATACAGCAGGATCAGGCTGACAAAAAACGTCGCCCACAGCAGTAATGTCGGGCGCGCATAACCATGGCGGAACAGCTCCACCACCGTCAGTTTGCTGCCTTGCTCCTGGCGGTTTTGCTCCTCGCTCGCCGCCGGCGGTAGCCAGCCTGGCAGCATCCGCGCGGTGACTTTTTGCAGGCGCGCATACGGCGGTGCATCACGCAGCAGGCGCGGCAGCGATTCAGGCAACATCCAGGCAAGAAACGGAAACAACAGCAATGGCGTCACACCACCGGCGAGGAACACCGCCTGCCAGCCGAAACTGTCGATAAACCCGGCCGCGACAAAACCACCGGTCGCACCGCCGAAAGAGAAGCCACAGGCGGCGAGCGTCACCATCAATGTTCGCAGGCGGGGTGGTGAGTATTCCGACATCAAGGCCATGGCGCTGGGCATTGCACCGCCCATGCCGATGCCGCAGATAAAGCGGGCGGCCATCAAGGTATTGAGAGAGTTGGCGAACACCATCAGCACCGTGAGGCTGGCGTAGATCAACACACAGCACAGCAGGATGCGCCGCACCCCGAAGCGATCCGCCAGCGGCGTGACGGCTAGGGAGCCCAGCGTCAGCCCCAGCAGGTTGGCGCTGAACACCGGGCCGAACGCGGCTTTTTCCAGGCCCCAGTCCTTGGCCAGCGCCGGTACTACGTAGCCCAGGACCTGGGCGTCGTAGCCGTCGGTGACCAGCAACAGTGCCAGCAACAGGAGAATCAACCACTGATAGCGCGACACCGGACGGGCGTCGAGTGCCGCACGAAAGCTGGCAATCTGATTGTGCATCGCAAGGGACCTGTATTGTTTTTATATATTTTGGACACGCTGAAGATCACATGTGGGAGCGGGNNCCCGCTCCCACATTTGGCCGGTGTGAGCCTGGAGATTTATGGGGTATCCGGTTGGTTGGCGGGATGAGCCGCCATGAACGCCGGATGCTGCGCCGCCAACCCCGCCACCCGCTGAATGCGCGGGTACGCCGCCAGCGACACCTTGAACCGCTCGGCCGCATACAACTGTGGAATCAGGAACGTATCCGCCATCCCCGGCTGCTCGCCAAAGCAATAACCCTGATCACCAATCAACTGCTCAACCGCCGCCAGGCCCTGGCTGATCCAGTGCCCGATCCACTCCAGCACCTGCGCTTCATCGTGCCCCCATTGCTTGAGCAGATTCTGGGTACTGGAGTTGTGCAGCGGGTGGATGTCGCAACCGATGACCGACGCCACCGCGCGCTCATGGGCGCGGGTTGCCAGATCCGTGGAGAGCAACGGCACCTGTGGATAACGTTCCTCCAGGTACTCGATGATCGCCGGCGACTGAATCAACACATCACCCTCATCGGTGCGCAAGGCCGGCACGCGACCTTGCGGGTTGATCGCCAGGTACTCCGGCTGATGGTTGGCGCCGCCCTTGGGCACCAGCAGGTTGACCGGCACCGCCGTGAAGTCCAGGCCCTTGAGGGCCAGCGCAATCCGCACCCGGTACGACGAAGTGGAGCGGTAGTAGGTATAGAGTTCCATGGCCCTGCCCTCTCAGCGCGCCGCGACCACGGTACCCCGGCATTCGCCGAAGCCGATGGAGGCAAAACCGTCGCGGGTGCAGCGGGCACGCAGGATGATTTCGTCGCCATCTTCAAGGAATTTCCGCACCTCGCCGGAGGCCAGTTCGATCGGCTTTTTACCGCCCTCGGTGATTTCCAGCAGGCTGCCGAATTGTCCGGCTTCAGGCCCCGACAAGGTGCCCGAACCAAACAGGTCACCCGCCTGCAACTGGCAGCCATTGACGCTGTGGTGCGCAACCATCTGCGCGACGGTCCAGTACATGTGTTGGGTGTTGCTCAGGGTCAAGCGATGGGCCGGCAGGTTCTGCTCACGCATCGAGGCGGTGGTCAGCAGCACTTCCAGTTCGATATCAAAACCACCGGCAGCCTGGTCGCGCTTGTCCAGCAAGTATGGCAGTGGTTGCGGGTCGCCTTCAGGGCGCGCCGGCTGTGCCTTGCGGAACGGTTCCAGGGCTTCAGCCGTCACCACCCATGGCGAAATGCTGGTGATGAAACTCTTCGACAGGAACGGGCCCAGCGGCTGGTATTCCCAGGCCTGGATATCCCGCGCCGACCAGTCGTTGAGCAGGCAGAAACCGGCGATGTGATCAGCCGCGTCGCCGATGGCAATCGAGTCGCCCATGGCATTGCCCTGGCCGATCCAGATGCCCAGCTCCAGCTCGTAGTCCAGGCGTGCGCAGGGGCCGAAGGTCGGCT
>NZ_JACARK010000580.1:0-2792 GCF_013386655.1 Pseudomonas sp. K5002
CAGAATTCTTCCCAGCGGGTGCGGCAGTGTCAGGGGCGACAGCGACCAGCGCTGGTCCGCACGCGCGCACACTTCCGGCGCCAGCCCCTCGGGGCCGCCGACCATGAAGTTGACCGTGCGCGAATCCAGGCGCCAGCGATCCAGTTCCACCGCCAACTGCTCGGTGCTCCAGGGCTTGCCGTGCACTTCGAGGGTCACGATCCGCTCGTTGGGCCCGACCTTGGCCAGCATGGCTTCGCCTTCCTGACGGATAAAGCGGGCCACGTCGGCGTTCTTGCCCCGGGTATTGAGCGGTATTTCCACCAGTTCCAGCGCCAATTCGGATGGCAGGCGCTTGGCATATTCATGCCAGCCTTCTTCCACCCACTTGGGCATGCGTGAACCGACAGCGATCAGACGCAGGCGCACAGCCGTTCCTTATTCCTGGTCTTTGTTGAGCTTGTCGAAGTGCGCGTGGCCGACTTCAGGGCTGTGGTGCTTGCCATCGGCGGCACGGCTCTGCTCGGCGCCTTTCCACAGACGCTCCAGGTCGTAGAACTGACGGGCGTTGCTGGTCATCATGTGAACGATCACGTCGTCCATGTCCAGCAGTACCCAGTCGCTGTCGCCCTTGCCTTCTTCACCCAATGGCTTGACGCCCTGGGCTTTGACCGCTTCGCGAACCTTGTCCAGCATCGCGCCGATCTGGCGGTTGGAGGTACCGGTGGCGATGATCATGAAGTCGGTGATGCTCTGCTTGTCGCGCACGTCCAGGACCTGGATGTCCTGGGCCTTCACGTCTTCCAGGGCAGCCACGGCAACCTTCACCAGCTCTTCGCCGGCCAGCTCAGGGCCGGTGTGGGCTTCTACTGGCAGAGGAGCGCTCTTGAACGTGCCTTTGCGCTTAACTTTGCTTACGTCTTTGTTCGTCATATAAAACTCGTTTTGCTCGTATGTTCGGGCGCTCGCTGCACGACTGTTCGTGCGTTCAAGCGCGCCTTTTCAGTTCGACGCACGGTAAAGCCCGTGCGCATCGATGTAGGCCAGGACCGCGTCAGGCACCAGGAAACGTACCGACTTCCCGCTGGCCAGCAGTTGACGGATCTGGGTGGCAGACACCGCAAGCGGGGTTTGCCAGACGAATGCAATATTCCCGCTCGGCCCGGTCAGGGCCAAAGGGTCACTTACCGACCGCGCCGCCAGCAGGTTGCGCAAGGCATCCGGCGATTCTGCGTCGGCATCCGGGCGTTGCAGCACCAGGATGTGGCAATGCTGGAGCAACTCTTCCCAGCGGTGCCAAGTGGGCAGGCCGCAAAACGCGTCCCAGCCCAAAAGTAGAAATAACTGGTCATCCGCGGCCAACTCGGCCCGCATCAGTTCCAGGGTGTCGACAGTGTAGGACGGTTTGTCGCGCTTGAGTTCGCGGTCGTCCACCACCAGCGGTGCAATGCCGGCCACAGCGAGGCGGACCATCTCCAGGCGCTGCTGCGCAGACACCTGCGGCGTATCGCGATGGGGCGGCCGGGCATTCGGTGCCAGGCGCAGTTCATCCAGCCCGAGGGCGTCCGCGACTTCCAGTGCACTGCGCAAATGGCCGATGTGCACGGGGTCGAAGGTGCCGCCGAGCAGCCCGATGCGTTTACCCATCAAGTGCGCACATGACCGTCACCGAACACCACGTACTTCTCGCTGGTCAGCCCTTCCAGGCCAACCGGGCCGCGTGCGTGGAGCTTGTCGGTGGAGATACCGATCTCCGCCCCCAGGCCGTACTCGAAGCCATCGGCAAAGCGCGTCGAGGCGTTGACCATCACCGAAGCGGAATCCACTTCGTTGAGGAAACGCCGGGCATCGCTGAAATGCTCGGTGACAATGGCGTCGGTGTGCTTGGAGCCGTATTGATTGATGTGTTCGATGGCCTGGTCCAGGTCGTCGACGATGCGGATCGACAGGATCGGCGCCGTGTATTCGGTGTACCAGTCCTGCTCGGTGGCCTCGATCACGTCGCTGCCGAGGATCGCCCGGGTACGCTCGCAACCACGCAGTTCAACGCCCTTGTCGCGGTAGATGGCAGCCAGCGGCGGCAGCACGCGATCGGCAATGCCGACGTGCACCAGCAGGGTTTCCATGGTGTTGCACGGGGCGTAGCGGTGAGTCTTGGCGTTGTCGGCGATGCGGATCGCCTTGTCGAGGTCAGCTGCGATGTCGATGAACACGTGGCAGACGCCGTCCAGGTGCTTGATAACTGGCACCTTGGCATCACGGCTCACGCGTTCGATCAGGCTCTTGCCACCCCGTGGCACGATCACGTCGACGAATTCAGGCATGGTGATCAGTGCGCCAACGGCAGCGCGGTCAGTGGTCTCGACCACCTGCACCACTTCGGCGGGCAGCTCGGCCACGGCCAGGCCCTGCTGAATGCACGCGGCGATGGCACGGTTGGAATTGATGGCCTCGGAACCGCCCCGCAGGATGGTGGCGTTGCCCGACTTGAGGCACAGGCTCGCGGCGTCGATGGTCACGTTCGGGCGCGACTCATAGATGATGCCGATCACGCCCAGGGGCACGCGCATCTTGCCGACTTGAATGCCGGAGGGCAGGTAGCGCATGTCGCGGATTTCACCGATGGGGTCAGGCAGCTTGGCCACCTGACGCAAGCCTTCGATCATGTCGTCGATCCGCGCCGGCGTCAGCGCCAGGCGATCCAGCAATGCAGGCTCCAGGCCATTGGCGCGACCGTTGGCCAAATCCTGTTCATTGGCGGCGCTCAGCTCGGAGCGCGAAGCATCCAGAGCGTCGGCGGCCGCCAGCAAGGC
>NZ_JACARK010000581.1:0-1143 GCF_013386655.1 Pseudomonas sp. K5002
CACGATAAAGCAGCGCGAATCGTTGGTGTGCGGGGCAACGGGCGAGGGCAGTGCCTCGTCGCCCACACTGACCACGCCGTCGTGAATCTCCACCGGGTACTGCTTGAGCTGCACCAGCGCGGGCGGCTCGCAGACCTGGCCGTCATCCACCCGGAAGGCCGCCTTGTGCCACGGGCAAATGATCCTCCCGTCACAGACCACGCCTTGCTCCAGGGGCGCCCCGGCGTGGGGGCAATCCGCCTGATAGGCACGAACCTCGCTACCCGAACGCACCAGCAGGATGTGATGGGCGGCGGTTTCAACACGAACGCCACGGTCTTCGGGCAAGTTGATCAAGCGGGCAACGATGCGCATGTTCATAGGCCAATCTCCTTTTAAGGATTGACCTGTGCCCCGGGTAGAGGACTGCGTTGACCCGATAACCGGTCTTCAGCCCTGCGTGCCAGAGCGTTGAAAGTGGGCCATGCGTAACGAGCGGTGCATGAAAACCGTCCCCGCCGGTCAATCCAGCAGTTGTTCCACAGCTGAAAAGGCCTGGTCCTGGCGTGCTTGCCAATCCCCACGGATGACCCGTAACGGCTGATGATGTTGCTCCAGCCAGTCACGACTGGCCTGGAAAAACGCCAGGCGATCGGCAAACTCCGGCTGGCAGCGCTGGCCATCGGCGGTCCACTCCACGTCTTCCGGCGACAGCAGCAGGTGCAGGTCGTAGTGGCGGGCGAGCAGTTCGCTGTCGAGCCACGCCGGGTAGTCGCCAAACAGGGTCTGGCTCCACAGCTTGTTGGTCAGCAGGTTGGTGTCGAGGATCAGCAACGCCGGCTGCGCGGCGCGGGCGGTATCTTCCCAGGCCAACTGGCCCCGGGCGATCTCCGGGATATCCGCCAGGGTGGTATCGCGCTGGTGGTGGTCGATGAAATGACGCACGTATTCGCCCACCATTACCCCGCCAAAATGTGCCTGCAACTGGGCGACCAGCCAGCTTTTACCGCTGGATTCCGGGCCGGCCAGTACCACCACCTTCATGCGTGCAACGCCGGGTCGGCGCGCCATTCACGCCAGCCCTGCACGGCGATCACGGTGAACAAGGCGTAGAGCGCGGCGGTGAGGTACAGGCCTTTGTAGAGGAACAGCCCGACGAAGATC
>NZ_JACARK010000582.1:0-1102 GCF_013386655.1 Pseudomonas sp. K5002
CGCCGAGGCTGTGCTCGGGGATCGCCTTGAGCAACGCTTCGCTGTACGGGTGCGCCGGGATGTCGAACAACTGCGGCACCTGGCCGACTTCCACGGCCTGGCCTGCGTACATCACGCACACGCGCTGGGCGGTTTCGGCCACTACCGCGAGGTCGTGAGTGATCAGCACCAGGCCCATGTTCTGCTCTTTCTGCAAGGCCAGCAGCAGGTCCATGATCTGGGCCTGGATGGTCACGTCGAGGGCGGTGGTCGGTTCATCGGCGATCAGCAGTTTCGGCTCGCCGGCAATCGCCATGGCGATGGCCACACGTTGGCTCATACCACCGGACAGCTGGTGCGGGTAGGCATCCATACGGCTGGCTGCGCCTGGGATTTCCACCTTTTCGAGCAGTTCGATGGCACGCTTGCGCGCTTGCTTGCCGGACATTTTCAAATGCAGGCGCAGCACTTCTTCGATCTGGAAACCCACGGTGTAGCTGGGGTTCAGGGCGGTCATCGGGTCCTGGAAGACCATCGCCAGGTCTTTGCCGACGATCTGCCGACGCTGGCGGTTGCTCAGCTTGAGCATGTCCTTGCCGTCGAAGTTCAGGGCGTCGGCAGTGACGATGCCGGGGTGCTCGATCAGGCCCATCAGCGCCATCATGGTCACGGATTTACCCGAACCCGACTCGCCAACGATCGCCAGTACTTCGCCTTTGTCGACGGAGATGTCGAGGCCATCGACCACCGGCACGGCGGTCTTGTCGCCGAAGCGGACATTGAGATTCTTGATTTCTAGCAGTGACATGGGAATCTCCTCAGGCGGCATTCTTGAGTTTCGGGTCCAGCGCATCGCGCAGGCCGTCGCCCATCAGGTTGATTGCCAGCACGCTGAGCAAAATGGTCAAGCCAGGCAGGCTCACGACCCACCAGGCGCGTTCGATGTAGTCGCGGGCCGAGGCCAGCATGGTGCCCCACTCAGGGGTTGGCGGTTGTACGCCAAGGCCCAGGAAGCCCAGGGCTGCAGCATCGAGAATCGCCGAGGAGAAACTCAGGGTGGCCTGAACGATCAGCGGCGCCATGCAGTTCGGCAGCACGGTGACGAACATCAGGCGCGGCAGGC
>NZ_JACARK010000583.1:0-10765 GCF_013386655.1 Pseudomonas sp. K5002
CGGCCGACAGCGGCAGCCCGGCCAACGCCAGTTTCACTGCCGCCAGGTGCTCGGCATCGGGACGGCTGAGGCCGGCATGCTCTATCAGTGGCAACGCAACGTTCTCGGTGACCGTCAGCGAGGAAAACAGCGCGCCCTTCTGGAACAGCACGCCGAAGCGCCGCTCCACCAGCGACCGCTCGTGTTCCGACAGGCTCGGCAAGTTCTGCCCGAACACCCGCACCTGGCCTTCGCTGGGCTGGCGCAAACCGATGATGCTGCGCAGCAGCACCGACTTGCCGCTGCCGGAGCCACCGACGACGGCGAGGATTTCACCCTTGTACAAGTCCAGGTCGAGGTTCTCGTGCACGCTTTGCGAACCAAAGCGGTTGCACAGCCCGCGGACTTCGATCACCGCCTCAGTGGGCGCACGGCGTAAACGACTCACCAGCCCATCTCCATGAAAAACAGTGCGGCGACCGCATCCAGCACGATCACCACGAAAATCGATTGCACCACACTGGAGGTGGTGTGGGCGCCGACGGACTCGGCGCTGCCGCTGACCTTGAAACCTTCGAGGCAGCCGATGGCCGCGATAAGGAACGCGAAGATCGGCGCCTTGACCATGCCGACGAGGAAGTGCTGCACGCCAATGTCCGATTGCAGCAGCGACAGGAACATTGCCGGCGAAATATCCAGGGCCACGGCACACACCACACCGCCGCCGATAATGCCCGAGAGCATTGCCAGGAACGTCAGCATCGGCAGCGCCACCAGCAAGGCCAGTACGCGGGGCAGCACCAGCAACTCCATCGGGTCGAGGCCCAGGGTGCGGATCGCATCGATCTCTTCGTTGGCCTTCATCGAGCCGATCTGTGCGGTGAAGGCACTGGCAGTGCGGCCGGCCATCAGGATCGCGGTGAGCAACACGCCGAACTCCCGCAGGAAGGAGAACGCCACCAGGTCCACGGTGAAGATGCTCGCGCCAAAACTGGCCAGCACCGTGGCACCGAGAAACGCCACCACTGCGCCCACCAGGAAGGTCAGCAAGGCCACGATGGGGGCCGCGTCGAGGCCGGTTTGTTCGATATGCGCAACCATGGGCGTCACGCGCCAGCGCTTGGGCCGGAATACGCCACGGGCGAAGGTTTCGAGGATCAGGCCGATAAAGCCCAGCAGTTTCATGCCGTCTTGCCAGACGGTGTAGACCGCGCCGCCGATGCGCGCCAGCAACATGATGCCGGCGGCTTCTTCGGGTTCCTTGACCGGCACACAGAAGTCGTTCAGAGAGCGGTAGACGGTTTTCAGTAACGCGCGGTCGGCGGTCGAGAGGCTGCAGTCGGTCTGTTCGGCGGACTGTTCGATGCGCTCGGGGCCGAGCAGTTCCACCAGCAGCGAGGCGCCGGCCGTGTCCAGGGCGCCGAGGCCGTTAAGGTCGATACGTGCGCCAGCGTCGTACTGGCCGTCGAGCTTTTCCGACAGCTTCTTCAGGTTGGCATAGTGGGCAAGCGTCCAATCCCCTGTAATCCTCAGCAATGGAGGCTGGGTGGACGTGTCCAGATGGGCTGCACCGGCCGTTGTGCTACTGGTCATAAGCTCCGAGCTTGTTTGGCTATTCCAGAATTCCTACGTAATAGCACGATCCTGCCTACTTTGGCGCGTCTGGCGTTGTAGCGCCCTGACCGGGGTCAGTCACCTTGAAGCGCAACACGCCGATCACTTGGCCATCTTCGGTCAGCACCCGTACCTGCCAGCGTCCTACCGAGTCGGGGGGGAAGTTCTGCTTGTGGGTCCAGGCCCGATAGCCTTCCTTGCGCCCACCATGGATGTCCAGGGCGATGCGGTCGACTTCCTTGCCGTTGAATTTCCACACATGGTAGATCCGCTCATCCAGGCCGCGCGGCGCGTTGATCGCGGTGTAGGCATACAGCCCGCTGCTGCGCAGTTGGGCGGCGCTGACTTCTTTCAGGTCATCGCCGGGCGTGCGGTCCTGCAATTGGGTGCTGATGGCCACTTCGGTCATCCACAGCGTAGCGGGCGGCACCCAAGTGCGCAGGAACCAGCCGGCGCAACCAATCGCTGCGGTAACCCCCAACAGCATCGCCCAGCCCTTGATGCTACGCAGCGGCAGGCTCACGGCCAGGCTCGGGATAGAGAGCGCCATCGCCACGCCGAGGGCCAGTTTGTAACTCTCGGCGGTGGTCAGGTGCAGGATGATCGGCAGCGCGGTCAGCAGGGCTGCGAACAGGGTCAGGGTGTGCAGTGCGAGAAACAGCGAGCGCTTGGGTGCCAGCCACTTGTAGTACAGCGGGTCGGTGATGGAGACCAACGCCGCCGCGCCCAGCAGGCCGGTAAAGATCGACTGGCCGCTGTTCCAGGTGGTGGTGACAAAAAAGAACGGCAGGACAAAAAACAGGCTTTCCTGATGGATCATCTGCGTGGCGTAGCGCAGCAGCGGTTCGGGGATTTCCCGTTTGAAGACTTTGCTGAACAGCTGGGTGAGGCTGTTTTCGAGCATCAGCCATAACCAGCTCACCAGCATGATGATCGCGATCCAGCTGGCCATGCCTTGCTGGCGATCCACCAGGATGAAGCTGCCCACACCCGAGATGAAACCGCCGAGTGCAATCACCCCTGGGTAGCGCTTCATCAGCTCGAGGATGCGCTGGATGGTGTGGGTCAGGATAGGCATTCGGCAGTTCACAGTCTTTGTAGGAAAAATCCCAGACAGAATAACGTTTTAGCCGTTTTCTCGGGGCCCGATTACGCAATCCCTTTGCGATAACGCCACACGCCTAGTAACACAATCGCAATCAGCCCCAGTGCGCCTGCGGCGATCCAGTTGAGGCTATCGTAGCTGAACAACGGTTTCTCGATGCGCCAGTAGCCGTTCTGCTTGAACAACTCGCGCATGGCCTGGTTGGCTTGCTCCAGGCTGACGGCCTTGATGCGCTTGGCCGGGTCGCTGAAATGCCCTTTGGCGTAGTCGCCCGAGGCACTCCAGTAATAGTCGGCCAACGCGCTGTTGCCTTGAACGGCCCACGCCTGGCGGGCAATGGCGGCTTGTTGCAGGCGGGCGAAGGTGGCCGGGTCGAGGCCGTCCTTGAGCAGTTGGGCCCTGAGGGTTTCCAGCACGTGCTCGGCTTCCGGCAGGTTGTCGCGTTCAAGGTCGGCGTTGAGGCTCATGAAGCCGACGCCGCCCAGCACTTCGCGCTCGCTCCATGGGCCATAGGACAAGCCGTGCTGCAAGCGCAATTGACGATACAGCGCCCAATCCAGGTAGTCCTTGAGCAGGTCGAAGGTTTCATCGTACTGGTCGTCCAGCACCGGCTCGGGGAATAACCAGTGCAGCTTGGCGTTGTCACCGACCCAGCCGTGGATCAGGTCGCGGCGGACGGCGGCGGCGTGTTGAATCTCCGGCAACGGGCGATGTTCGCTGGGGTCAACCGGATCCAGTGCGCCGTAAGTGCGTTCGAGATAGGCCGGCAGCAGCTTGTCGAGGTCGCCGACGATGATCAGGGTCATGTTGTTGGGGGCGTACCAGGCCTTGCGCAGCTTTTCCAACTGGTCGCGGGTCAGGTGCTCGACTTCGGCCCGCTCGGCGCATTTGAGCCCCAGTTCGACGGCAAGCTGACTGCTGGCCTTGTGGCCGAGGTCCTGGCGGTCCAGCAGCCGTTGCAGGTGTGAGTAATGGCCGCCGTCTTCGCGCTCCACCACCTGTTTGGCGGCATTGATGTTGGCGTCGGTCAGTTGGGTGCGGGTGATGATGGCCAGCAGCAGGTCGAGCACCTTGCGCTGGTTCTGCGCCGGAGCCTCGATGACGAAAGTGGTGTCGGCATTGCTGGTGTAGGCGTTCCAGTCGCCGCCGAGGGCTTGCATGCGTTCTTCCAGTTCACCTTCGCCGCCACCGTCGATCCCGCTGAACAGTAAATGCTCCAGCAGGTGCGGCAGTTCCTTGTCTTCGCAACTGAAGTCATCCAGGCCCACACCCACCACCAGGCGGATTGCCACATGGCCGCGTTCGGTGCCCGGCTTGAGCAGCAATTGCAGGCCGTTGGGCAGGGTGTAGCCCTCGACTTGCAGGCGGTCAAAGGCAAAGGTGTGTGCCGAACCCATGAGCAGGCAGGCGAATAGCAGGCGACGCATAACAGGCTTCCTGGCGAGTGAGGTCCGTTGTTAACTGACTTCACTCGCCGTCGTACGTTCAGGGCGAATGGGTGATGTCGGCAATATCGTCTGCCGAGAGGGCGCCGGTGTCGGTGGTTTCCAGCACCACATAAGCGCTGCTGCAGAACAGCGAGTTGAGACGCTTCATGTCGGCAATCAGCTCCAGGTGCAAGGAACTGGTCTCCAGGCTCTGTACGATTTTACGTTGCAAGCGGCTGACGTGGGCGTGGGCCAGGCGACGCTCCTGGGCGCGGAAGCGGCGCTTTTCCCGCAGCAGTTGCCGGGCGCTTTCCGGGTCGGCACTGAGGAACACCGAGAGCCCCAGGCGCAGGTTGGCGATCAGTTGGGTTTGCAGGCCCGCGAGTTCCTCCAGGCCGACTTCGGAGAATGAACGGCGCTGGGAGGTCTTTTGCTGCTGGACCTTGCGCAGCATGCGTTCGATCAGGTCGCCGGCCAGTTTCAGGTTGATCGACAGTTCGATGATCTCGGCCCAGCGTCGGCTGTCCTGTTCGCTGAGGTCTTCCCGGGGCATTTGCGCGAGGTAGAGCTTGATCGCGCTGTAGAGCGCCTCGACATCGTCGCTCAGGCTGCGCATTTCCTGGGTGATGGCGGTTTGCTTGCCGCGCAGCACCTCCAGCATCGAGGTCAGCATGTTGTCGATCAGGTCGCCCAGACGCAGGGTTTCGCGGGCGGCGTTGGCCAGTGCCAGGCTTGGGGTGGCGAGTGCTGCCAGGTCCAGGTGGCGCGGCTTGGCCAGGCCGTTGACCTCTTCGCGTTCCGGGAGCAACCAGGCGCACAAGCGGGACATCGGGCCGATGGTGGGCAGCAGGATCAGGCAGCGAATAACGTTATAGAGCAGGTGGAAGGTGATCACCATGCCTTGGGCGCTGTAGTCCAGGTTATCCATCCAGCCGACCAGCGGGTCAAGTACCGGGATGATCAGCAGCAAGCCGATCAGCTTGTACAGCAGGCTGCCCAGGGCCACCTGGCGCCCGGCGGCGTTCTGCATGCTGGTGCTGAGGAAGGCCAGCACGCCGCTGCCGATGTTGGCGCCGATCACCAGGCCGATGGCCACGTGCAGGCCGATCACGCCGGCACCGGCGAGGGTCGCGGTCAGCAGGACGGCGGCCAGGCTGGAGTAGGAAATCATCGCGAACAGTGCGCCGACCAGGGCATCGAGCAAGATGTCGCCGGTCAGCGAGGCGAACAGGACCTTGACGCCCTGCGCGTGGGTGATCGGGCCCGCGGCTTCGACGATCAGTTGCAGCGCAAGGATGATCAGCCCGAGGCCGATCCCGACACGGCCCATCTGCCCGGCGCGTGTCTGTTTGCGCGACAGGAAGAAAATCACCCCGAGGAAAATCAACAGCGGCGACAGCCACGACAGGTCAAAGGTCAGCACCCGGGCCATCAGCGCGGTACCGACATCGGCACCGAGCATGGTCGCCAGGGCGGGCATCAGGCCCATCAGGCCCTGGCCGACAAACGAAGTCACCAGCATCGCCGTGGCGTTGCTGCTTTGCACCATGGCCGTCACCAGGATGCCGGCGATAAACGCCAGCCAGCGCTTGGACATGTTCTGCCCGATGACCTGGCGCAAGTTGGAGCCGTAGACCCGCAGGATGCCGGTACGGACGATGTGCGTGCCCCAGATCAGCAGGGTTACCGCGGAAAGCAGATTGAGCAGGGTCAGCATGCTGGGCCCCCTGTGTTGAGTCGTGCTCCAATCGGAGCAAGTGAATAGTGCCGCGTGCCGTTCTACGTCTTGTACTTAAGCTGTAGTTGGCGAATGGGCTCGGCGCCAGCATCGCATAGCTAAAGTCGGGATTGAAACAAAACTGTCATGAAATCAGCTTTTTGCAGATGAAAAAAAGGGGCTCTAAAGCCCCTTTTTCAGCAGCGGGTCCAGGTTATTGACCCGGAATGTCCTTGCGCAGTTTCACAGGGTCCTGCTGTTTCTTCTTTTTCGCGATGGCGGTACGCATCTTGATGTTCACCGCTTCAACCGCCAGGGAGAACGCCATGGCGAAGTAAACGTAGCCTTTTGGCACGTGAACGTCGAAGGCTTCGGCGATCAGCACGGTACCTACCACCAGCAGGAACGACAGCGCCAGCATCTTCAGCGACGGGTGTTTGTCGATGAAATCGCTGATGGTGCCAGCGGCCAGCATCATCACGAGTACGGCGACGATGATCGCGGCCACCATCACCGGTACGTGGGAAACCATACCGACGGCGGTAATCACCGAGTCCAGGGAGAACACGATGTCGATGATTGCGATCTGGATGATGGTGTAGATGAACTTGCCACCGGCGCCCTTCGGCTCGTCGTGGGTTTCGTCTTCACCTTCCAGGGCGTGGTACATCTCCTGGGAGCTTTTCCACAGCAGGAACAGGCCACCGAAGAACAGGATCAGGTCGCGGCCGGAAATGCCTTGGCCGAACACCACGAACAGATCGTCGGTGAGGCGCATGACCCAAGTGATCGACAGCAGCAACAGGATCCGCGTGACCATCGCCAGTGCCAGGCCGAAGATCCGGGTACGCGCCTGCATGTGCTTGGGCATGCGGCTGACCAGGATCGAAATCATGATGATGTTATCGATGCCCAGGACGATCTCGAGGGCCGTCAGGGTGAAGAAGGCAATCCAGATTTCCGGATTGGTCAGCCATTCCATGTGTATTCCTTTGAGCGAGTGTTAGACCGCGCCAGCCTTAAGAGCCGGCGCAGTGAGTTGTACGATTATAGAGTGCTGAACAGCGGAAAAATCCCCATCAGCAAAGCGGCGACCATTATGCACAGGCACACCAGCACCGCCCACTTGAGGGTGAAGCGCTGGTGATCGCCAAATTCGATACCCGCCAGGGCTACCAGCAAGTAGGTCGATGGAACCAGTGGGCTCAACAAGTGCACAGGCTGGCCAACGATCGAGGCGCGGGCCATTTCCACGGCAGTGATGCCGTAGTGGCTGGCGGCTTCGGCCAGTACCGGCAGAACGCCGTAGTAGAAGGCATCGTTGGACATGAAGAAGGTAAACGGCATGCTCACCAGCGCGGTGATCACGGCCAGATAAGGCCCCAGCGCGTCAGGGATGACGGCCAGCAGGCTCTTGGACATGGCATCGACCATGCCGGTACCGGACAGGATGCCGGTGAAGATACCGGCGGCGAAGATCAGGCCGGTGACCGCCAGGACGCTGCCGGCATGGGCGGCGATCCGGTCTTTCTGCATCTGCAGGCACGGGTAGTTGACGATCATCGCGATACTGAAGGCCACCATGAACAGTACCGGCAGTGGCAACAGGCCGGCGATCAAGGTGCACATCAGGGCGAAGGTCAGTGCGCCGTTGAACCAGATCAGTTTCGGACGGCGGGCGTCCGGGTATTGCGAGACGCTGATTTCGCTGTGGTCGATTTCATCGCCTTGCAGGTGCAGCTCGCCCAGGCGTGCCCGTTCGCGCTTGCCGTACATATAGGCAATCACCAGGATGGCGACGACGCCGGCGGCCATGGCTGGAATCATCGGTACGAAAATATCCGACGGGTCCACGTGCAATGCACTGGCGGCGCGGGCGGTCGGGCCACCCCATGGGGTCATGTTCATCACTCCACCGGCGAGGATGATCAGGCCGGCCATGATCCGCGGGCTCATGCCGATGCGCTGGTACAGCGGCAGCATGGCGGCCACGCAGATCATGTAGGTGGTGGCACCGTCTCCGTCCAGTGATACCACCAGGGCCAGTACGGCGGTGCCGACCGAGACCTTCAGCGGGTCGCCCTTGACCAGCTTGAGGATCTTGCGCACGGCCGGGTCGAACAGGCCGGAGTCGATCATCAAGGCGAAATAGAGGATGGCAAACATCAGCATTACGCCGGTCGGCGCAAGCTTGGTGATGCCCGCGAGCATCATCGGGCCGATCTGCGGGGCAAAGCCACCGAACAGCGCGAACAGGATCGGTACGATGATCAGGGCGATCAGCGCAGACAGGCGCTTGGTCATGATCAGGAACATGAACGTGATGACCATGGCAAAGCCAAGGAAAGTCAGCATAGGAATACTCCAGGCGTAGCGCGGCTAGGGAATGGCGAACCGGTTGGGTCAGCGCAGAACGAAAGGCACGAGGCGTACGGGTGGAGTCGGGGCAAACAGGCGGGTACGGGCGGACATCGGGAATCACCATTGTTGTTGTTAACAACCGGTCTGTTGCCGGTAGTGGTGGGCGATCCTAGTCCCGGAAGCTTTCAGCCAGCTTTCGCTTGAGAAACGGGCTACGTTGAATGGACGACTGGTCCTGTGTGAAATAAGCATGTGGGAGACAGAGCATGCATGAGCAACACCAAGGCGGCTGCCATTGCGGGCGGGTGCGTTATCAGTTCAGCGGGGCGTTGGTGGATATTGCCCACTGCCACTGTTCGATTTGCCGACGGGTCAGCGGCGGCTTGGTGACGACCTGGATCACCCTGCCCCGTTCCGCGTTCGCCTGGGTGGCGGGAACGCCGGCGCAGTACGAATCTTCGCCGACATGCGTGCGGTATTTCTGTTCTAACTGTGGGGCGCATTTGGCGCTGGTAACGCAACTGAGTGCCGAGAGTATCGATGTGACCATCGCAACCCTGGATCACCCGGAGCTGGCCCCGGCAGATCGGCACATCTGGGTAGAGAGCCGATTGCCGTGGTTACACCTGGATGAGCAACTACCGGAAGAAGCCGGAGAAGCGCTCTAGGGCAGTTCGAACCCGCCGGAGGCTTTGTGCAGTGCGCGCAAGTGCTCGCCTAGCTGCTTGAGGTTGGCTTCACATGCGGCAATCTCCGCCGCGCGGGCCGGTTCCAGCAGCGCCCTCACCTCTTTGTCCAGATCGCCGGTCAGCGACTGCAACTGCTTCTGGCGCGCGGCGCTCTCTGATTCCAGGCGTTTGGATTCTGTTGGTTGTGGCAAGCCGTAACCGCTGGTGCCCAGCAGCTCTGCCGGGCGACTGAGGAAGCCACTGTTGGCGAGGATCTGCTGCAACGTCGCGTTGGCCTTTTCCATGCCGCCGTTCTTCAGCTCGCGGGCGCCAAGGTAGCGTTGCTTGACTTCATCCTGGGCCAGCATGAGCTGCTTGCGGAAGCTCGCCTGTTCCAGCAGCAACAAGGCGGCGCTGGCGCGCAGGTCGGCTTCGGCGAACCATGGGCGGCGCTCTTCGGCACTCAGTGACAACCAATCCTCCACTTCAGCCTGTTTGATCGGCAGGCGCTTTTTCAACACCTCGAACATCGCCTGGTAGCGCTCGCGGAAGGAGTCGAAGTGATAGCCGAGGCGCAGCGCGCGTTTTTTGTCGTCCAGCACACTGGTATCGGCCAGGCCTCGGCCCTTGAGGACTTCCAGCAGGCCATTAGGCGTGATGTTGTCCAGGCCGGTCAGCTGCGGGTTGGCGCTGCCGCTGCGTAACAGTTTCAGGCTCTCGACTGCGCAGTTGTTGGAGATGAAGAAGTAGTTGCCGTCGTAGCTCCAGTGCATTTCGGCGGCGTGTTCGACGGTGTCGTTGATCTCCTGGCGCGTGAGCTTCAACGGCACCGACGCCAGGCCGCGCAGCTCGGTCTTGGTGTACTCGTCAATGACCTGAGACAGCGGCAGCACGAACAGCCGCGACGGGTATTTGCCGATCAGGCCGTCCCAGCTCGACAGTTGCACGTCACCGACAAACGCGCGGTAGGACAACACCAGGTGCTGGTCCAGGTCCAGGCGGCAGTCCGGGCCCCGTGGCCGGCCGGGGGCGCAGATCACCAGGCGCAGCATGCTGTGGCCCCAGCGACTCACGAGGTTCTGGTTGGCTTCGGCCAGCAGGTAGTCGATTTCGTAGACCCGCTCGGGGTCGACCTGGCCCAGTGGAGTCTTGGCGAAGTCGTTGCCGGCGTTGAGGAAGGCGTAGGTTTTGGCACAGGTGTCCTTGGCGGGCGGCGCCCAGCCAAAGTGTTCCTTGTAATAGCGGTACAGCGAAGGCCGGCGGCAGGCATAGCTCGGGTCGAGGAGGAAGTACTCCATGTTGACGGCGACGAATTCCAGCGGGCTGGTGGTTTCGTAGATGTCCGGGCTGCGGGCGACCTGATGGTTGTTCTGTTCACGTTCGCCGCGACGGCCGACGTATTGCGGCCACCCGGCGAGGTCCAGCAGGCGTGGGTCATCGCTGAGGGTAAAGCGGCGGTCGTTCTGGCCCCGGCATTGATCGGGCAGGCCGATCAGGCCGGTGATGTTGTTCTGGCGGCTGCAACGCTGGATCAGCTTGCGGTCGGCGCTGGACCACAGGCGGGCACGGTCATAGATGTGGGTCAGTTCATGCAGCACGGTGGCGAGCATTTCCCGGCGCACGGTGCCGTGGGGGCGATTGGTTTTTTGCGTCGCGGCACTGCCGTCGGTAAGGCTTTCCAGCAAGTTGCTGTTGAGGTCCAGTTCGGACACCAGCGAAGCCTGGCCATAGGCGTTCTCGGGCATCTTGTCGGTCCAGCCGACGTCGATGGTCCGGTCCAGTTGCTCGATGAAGCGCGGCGGCAACGCCTGCATCGCTTCATCCAGCAATGCCTGGCTCGCCTGCTGCTGCGCCGGGCTCAAGCCATCGGTCTTGAGCCGCAGTTGCAGGGCGG
>NZ_JACARK010000584.1:0-2538 GCF_013386655.1 Pseudomonas sp. K5002
GTTGCGTGCATCCCCCAGCAGCTTGAACGCCGCCGCCTTGCCGGCGGCAGCCTCGGTGGCGTTCTTGGCGATGCGCTGGGACAGCACCCGCAGCTCACCGGCGTGGCCGATGTACTGTTTGTCGTAGGTAGACTGGGTGTTGAGGTACGCGAAGTTGGCGAACAGCAGCATGATGAACACGATCAGCGCGATAAACAGCACGATGATCTGCGAGCGGCTGCGGGAGGCTTCCTGGGGTTTGACCGGGGTGACGGTACTCATGCGGCGACATCCATGAAACCTGGAGCCTGGGCCAGGGCGAAGGGGCTGAAGACCTGCCACAGCTGGTCGCCGTCGAACTGGCCCTGGATAAACGGCGCGCCGCCTGCGGTGCTCGTCGACAACGCGTCTTGTGCGAAATGCTGCATGCCCACCACCTCGTCCACCAACAGGCCGACAAACACGTCCTGATACTCCACCACCAGCACCCGCCGTTGTTTGCGCGCCACCGACAGCTCAAGGCCGAGGAAACCGCCCAGGTCCATCACCGGCAGCAAGCGCCCGCGCAGGTTGGCCACGCCCTTGATCCACGGCTTGACCCCGGGCATCAAGGTACAGCGCGGTTCGTGCAGCACTTCCGCCACCTCGCCCATGGGCGCCACGTACCAGTGTTCGCCCAGGCGAAACCCGATCCCGCTCCAGCTGAGCAACCGGGTTTCCTGGGACGGCAGGTCGGCAGCCAGCAAGCGGCAGCGGCGGTCGATGTCCAGCAGCAGCTCGAAGGCGGTTTGCGACTCGGTCATGGGAACGTGCCGTCAGCCGGCCAGCACCTTGTTCAGGGTGGCGATCAGGGTTTCTTCGTCTACCGGCTTGGTCAGGTAATCCTTGGCGCCCTGGCGCTCGCCCCAGATCTTGTCGGTTTCCTGATCCTTGGTGGTGATGATGATCACCGGGATGTGGCTGGTCTCGGCATCTTTGGTCAACTGACGGGTGGCCTGGAAGCCATTGAGGCCCGGCATCACGATATCCATCAGCACCGCATCCGGCTTTTCCTGACGGGCCAGCGCAACGCCATCGCCGCCGTTCTGGGCCTTGAGGACGGTGTGACCGTGCTTTTCGAGCATTTCGGTCAGTTTGTACATTTCAGTCGGCGAATCGTCGACGATCAGAACACGTGCCATGTTTTTCCCCACTTATCTAGTAGACGCAAGCCCTCGTGGGGCCCCCGTCAGTGTGCTTGTTCTACTGCGGCGAAGCCCGGTACATAGGCCTTGATCGCGCTCAGCAGTTCTTCCTTGCTGAAAGGCTTGGTCAAAAACTGATCAGAGCCGACGATGCGCCCCTTGGCCTTGTCGAACAGACCATCCTTGGAGGACAGCATGATTACCGGGATCGACTTGAACGCCGGGTTGTTCTTCACCAGCGCGCAGGTCTGATAGCCATCCAGGCGCGGCATCATGATGTCGACAAAGATAATGTGTGGATGATGGTCAACAATCTTGGCCAGGGCATCGAAACCGTCGATGGCCGTGATGACATCGCACCCTACGTTCTTCAACAGTGTTTCGGCCGTGCGGCGAATCGTTTTCGAATCGTCGATCACCATCACTTTCAAGGCGTTGGAATGCTGTTCCATATCTGCTCTACCATCGCCACAGCGAATAGGTTTTCGGTGTGTACTGCCTGATGTTGCACAGGACGAGCGCCAAAAGCCTCGGAATTCAAGGGCTGATGTGCCATGGCAGCCTTTTTAGCACAGTCTCAGAACGCAATCTATCGGCCGACCCGCGTGGTGGTTTTTCCTTGACCCACAACAGCCGCAGCGCCACTCTGACGCCACTTTTATGCGCCCTTATTTGCTAGAGGAAATCCCCCATGAGCGTTCGCGTCGGCATTGTCATGGACCCTATCGCCAGCATTTCCTATAAAAAGGACAGCTCGCTGGCCATGCTGCTGGCCGCCCAGGCCCGCGGCTGGAGCCTGTTCTATATGGAGCAGCCGGACCTTTACCAGGGCGACGGTGAAGCGCGGGCGCGGATGCGTCCCCTGCAGGTGTTTGCCAACCCCGAGAAGTGGTTCGAGCTGCAAGACGAAATCGACAGCCCCCTGAGCGACCTCGACGTGATCCTGATGCGCAAGGATCCGCCGTTCGACATGGAGTTCGTCTACTCCACCTACCTGCTGGAGCAGGCCGAGCGCGCGGGCGTGCTGATCGTCAACAAGCCCCAGAGCCTGCGCGACTGCAATGAAAAGCTGTTCGCCACGCTGTTCCCGCAGTGCACGCCGCCGACCGTGGTCAGCCGCCGCGCCGATGTGCTGCGCGAATTCGCCGCCAAGCACGGCGATGTGATCCTCAAGCCGCTGGACGGCATGGGCGGTACCTCGATCTTCCGCCACCGCGCCGGCGACCCGAACCTGTCGGTGATCCTGGAGACCCTGACTGCGCTGGGCACCCAGCAGATCATGGGCCAGGCCTACATTCCGGCGATCAAGGACGGCGACAAGCGCATCCTGATGATCGACGGCGAGCCGGTGCCTTACTGCCTGGCGCGCATTCCG
>NZ_JACARK010000585.1:0-10987 GCF_013386655.1 Pseudomonas sp. K5002
AGTTGGGCGCGATCAACCCCACGGCGCCGGCGTTCCCGCTGTCCGGCGGTGCGTTGATGCCGCTCAAGGCCAAGGACGAAGCCGGCTTCAGCAACTTGTGGTCGGGCCAGGCGCTGCGCCTCGGCAAAGACATCTCCAGCTATGACCTGACGCTGCAACTGGCTGCGCAAACCCTGGAAAAACTCGGCCGACGCTGAACCTGAACTCCCGGGACAACTTTGCGCTGTACCGGCAGTGGCCAACCGCTATATATTCCCATACATAGCGGTAGACCCCTCTGCCTATAACAAGCCGCAAACCCCAAGGAGCTTCTTGATGATGATTCGCGCCTCACGCCTGGCCCCCACGGCCCTCGCTACCCTGATCGCCGCGTTTGCCTTCTCCTCGGCGAATGCCGATGAAGTACAGGTGGCCGTGGCTGCCAACTTCACCGCACCGATCCAGGCGATTGCCGCCGACTTTGAAAAAGACACCGGCCATAAACTGGTCGCTGCCTACGGCGCTACCGGCCAGTTCTACACCCAGATCAAGAACGGCGCGCCGTTTGAAGTGTTCCTCAGCGCCGACGACACCACCCCGCAGAAGCTCGAAGCCGAGGGCGACACCGTCAAGGGCTCGCGCTTCACCTACGCGGTCGGCACCCTGGCGCTATGGTCGGCCAAGGAAGGCTACGTCGATGCCAAGGGCGAAGTGCTGAAGAAAAACCAGTTCCAGCACCTGTCCATCGCCAACCCGAAAGCCGCGCCTTATGGCCTGGCCGCCACCCAGGTGCTGGCGAAGGAAGGCCTGACCGAGAAGGTCAAGGACAAGCTCGTTGAAGGCCAGAACATCACCCAGGCCTATCAATTCGTCTCCACCGGCAACGCCGAACTGGGTTTTGTAGCACTGTCGCAGATCTACAAGGACGGCAAAGTCACCAGCGGTTCGGCCTGGATCGTGCCGTCGTCGATGCATGACCCGATCAAGCAGGACGCGGTAATCCTCAACAAGGGCAAGGACAGCGCCGCCGCCAAGGCCCTGGTTGAATACCTGAAAGGTCCGAAAGCCGCCGCGGTGATCAAGTCCTACGGTTACGAGCTGTAAATGCCGCTGTCGAGTGCCGATTTTTCCGCGATCTGGTTGACCCTGAAACTGGCGTCGCTGACCACGGTCATCCTGCTGATCATCGGCACTCCGATAGCCCTCTGGCTGTCGCGCACCCGCTCGTGGTGGCGCGGCCCCATTGGCGCGGTGGTGGCCTTGCCGTTGGTGTTGCCACCCACGGTGATCGGCTTCTACCTGCTGCTGACCATGGGCCCCAACGGCTACTTCGGCCAGTTCACCCAATGGCTGGGCCTGGGCACCCTGACCTTCAGCTTCGCCGGGCTGGTGATTGGCTCGGTGATCTATTCGATGCCGTTTGTGGTGCAGCCGTTGCAAAACGCCTTCTCCGCCATTGGCACTCGCCCGCTGGAAGTGGCCGCGACCTTGCGGGCCAATCCCTGGGACACCTTTTTCACGGTGATCCTGCCCCTGGCGCGCCCAGGGTTTATCACCGCGTCGATTCTCGGTTTTGCCCACACCGTCGGCGAGTTCGGCGTGGTACTGATGATCGGCGGCAATATTCCCAACAAGACCCGGGTCGTCTCGGTGCAGATCTACGACCACGTCGAAGCCATGGAATATGCCCAGGCCCACTGGCTGGCCGGGTCCATGGTGGTGTTTTCTTTCCTGGTGTTGCTGGCGCTCTACTCCAGCCGTAAAACCAAGGCGGGCTGGAGCTGATGTCGATGATCGAGGTACGCCTGCAACTGAAGTATTCCGGGTTTGCCCTGGACGTCGACCTGCACCTGCCCGGTCGCGGGGTGACGGCGCTGTACGGCCATTCCGGCTCCGGCAAGACCACCTGCCTGCGTTGCATCGCCGGGCTGGAGCGGGCTGATGAGGGTTTCGTGCAGATCAACGACGAGGTCTGGCAAGACAGCCGCAAAGGACTGTTCGTGCCACCCCACAAACGCGCCCTGGGCTACGTGTTTCAAGAAGCCAGCCTGTTCCCGCATTTGTCGGTGCTGGCCAACCTGGAGTTCGGCCTCAAGCGCATCCCGCGCCAGCAACGCCGCGTGGAGATGGCCCACGCCACCGAGCTGCTGGGCATCGGCCACCTGCTGGACCGCCATCCGCAGCACCTTTCCGGCGGTGAGCGCCAGCGCATCGGCATCGCCCGCGCCCTGCTCACCAGCCCGAGCCTGTTGCTGATGGATGAACCGTTGGCCGCGCTGGACAGCAAACGCAAAAGCGAGATCCTGCCGTATCTCGAACGCCTGCATGACGAACTGGAGATTCCGGTGCTGTACGTCAGCCATGCCCAGGACGAAGTGGCGCGCCTGGCTGATCACATCGTGTTGCTCAGTGACGGCAAGGCCCTGGCCAGCGGCCCCATCGGCGAAACCCTGGCCCGGCTTGACCTGCCCATGGCCCTGGGCGACGACGCCGGCGTGGTGATCAACGGAACGGTCTGCGCCTACGACGAGCATTACCAGTTGCTCACCCTGCAATTGCCCGCGAGCCAATTGCAGATGCGCGTGGCCCATGCACCATTGGCGCTGGGCAAACAGTTGCGTTTCAAGATCCAGGCGCGGGACGTCAGCTTGAGCCTGCAGGCCGAGGAACACAGCAGCATCCTCAATCGCCTGCCGGTGACGGTGACCCAGGAAATCCCGGCGGACAACGCAGCCCACGTGCTGGTAAGCCTGGACGCCGCCGGCACGCCGCTGCTGGCGCGCATCACCCGTTACTCGCGGGACCAGTTGCAGCTGCATCCCGGCCAGACGCTGTGGGCGCAAATCAAGGCGGTGGCGGTACTGGCCTGACTGCCCGACAGCTGCTATGGGGGAGCAAACTTGTTGGCACGACCGCAAAACCCTGCGGTCAATCAGAAATACCTGCCAAGGAATTTGCGCCATGCCCGATCCTGCGTTGCTTGCCGACCTGCCCCGCGACCTGCATTACGTCGACGATACCCAGCCCGGGATCTCCCGCAAAAAGCTGCGGGGCAAATTCCAATACTTCAAGGCCGACGGCACACGCATAACCGATGCCGACGAAATCAAACGCATCAACGCACTGGCAGTGCCGCCGGCCTATACCGATGTGTGGATCTGCGCCGACCCGCGCGGCCATCTGCAGGCCACCGGGCGGGATGCCCGGGGGCGCAAGCAGTACCGCTACCACCCGCGCTGGCGCGAGGTGCGCGACACCGACAAATACTCCCGGCTGCAACAGTTCGGCAGCGCGCTGCCCAAGTTGCGCAAACAGTTGGAAGCACAGATCGAGGCGCCAGGGTTCAATCGGGAAAAGGTCCTGGCCACGGTGGTGCTGCTGCTCGACGCCACCCTGATCCGCGTCGGCAATACCCAATATGCCCGCGACAACCGCTCCTACGGCCTGACCACCCTGCGCACCCGCCATGTGGATATCAAGGGCAGTGAGATCCTGTTCCAGTTTCGCGGCAAGAGCGGCATCGAGCACCAGATCACCGTCAAGGACCGGCGCCTGGCCACGGTGATCAAGCGTTGCCTGGAGTTGCCGGGGCAGAACCTGTTCCAGTACCTGGACGAGAACGGCGAGCGCCATACCGTCAGTTCCACCGATGTGAATGCCTACCTGCACACCCTGACCGGCGCGGATTTTACCGCCAAGGACTACCGCACCTGGGCCGGCAGCGCCCTGGCGCTGGCAGTGCTGCGCGAGCTTGAGTGGCAGCCGGAATCCGACGCCAAGAAACATGTGGTGGAGATGGTCAAGAACGTTGCCAAGCAACTGGGCAATACCCCGGCGGTGTGTCGCAAGTGCTACATCCACCCGGCGGTGCTGGAGCATTTCAGCCTGGGCGAACTGGCGAAACTGCCCAAGCCCCGAGTGCGCAAAGGCTTGAAAGCCGAGGAAGTCGGGCTGGCGATGTTTCTGGAGCAACTGGCCGAACGCCTGTAAGTGCGCCAAGTCATTGCAGCGGAGCACGAAGCGCCCTACGGTAGTGGCCGGATAATCTCACCGAGGAACCCGGCCCCATGCTGCCTTCATCCCTGAAGCCCTACACCAACGCCGCCTTGCTGCATCGCCACAAATGGCGCGGGCGTGTCGGGTTGCTGCTGGTGGCCAGCCTTTCCGTGCTGGCGGGCATGACCGATGCGATTGGTTTCATGGCCAGCGGGGATTTTGTGTCGTTCATGAGCGGCAACACCACGCGCCTCGCCGTGGCGATCAGCGAAGGCGACCTGGGCCTTACCGGGCGCCTGACACTGCTGGTGGCGACGTTTATCGCCGGGAATGCGCTGGGCGTGATGGTCAGCCGCGTCAGCCGGCGCCACGCCCTGCCCCTGTTGCTGTGCATCGCCACCCTGCTGTGCGGGGCTGCGGCCTGGCCGTTCGCCGATCAATTGCCGGCGTTGCTGGCAGCGATCATCGCCATGGGCATGCTGAATGCCGCCGTCGAAGAAGTGAACGGGTTGCCCGTGGGGCTTACCTATGTCACCGGGGCGCTGTCACGCTTTGGTCGCGGACTGGGCCGCTGGATCCTCGGTGAACGCCGCAACGGCTGGCGCGTGCAACTGATCCCGTGGGCCGGGATGTTTGTGGGTGCGGTGATCGGTGCGTTGCTGGAGCACCACATGGGGATTCGTGCGCTGCTGGTCAGCGGGGTGCTGTCGGCGCTGTTGGGGCTGGTGTCGCTGAAGATTCCGCGGCGCTGGCACCTGGGGTACATGCCCCGCTAGAAAACAGTTGCCCTCCCGGCGCTCCGGCCTCGACATCCCTGTACCGGTAAAGAGCCGTCACGCCGGGTGAGCGGGAAAATACTAAAACAATGCCTGCGGGACTGTCCGCAGGGCATTTCTGAACTTTTCTAACGGAATGGATTACAGGCAGGTCGCCAGTGCCGCCAGGCGGCGCTTGGCCGGATAGTCATCCTGGGCCGCGTAATAGTTGACGGAGGCGCCGGCGCCGGCACTGCGCACGTCGACAAAATAGTCACCTGCCGTGGTGTAGATGGTGAAGCCACCAGCCTGTGCAGGCTCCATGAAACCACCGGCATCCACCCCGAACACCGCTTCATCCTGCCAGCCGAACTGGATGCACTGGGCAACCACCAGCGGAGCCTTGTCCGAGGCCAGGGTTTTGTAGGGCGCGCCGGTACGCGCCTCTTTCATCTTCGAGCCCGCGCAACCGGCCAGCGATGCCAGGACCAAAGCGCCAATTACCACCATCCGCATACCGAAGCTTCCTTGGAAAAAACGCGACTGTACCATTAGCAGGCGACACCGAAGGATTATTGCGTCACCCTGCCGCCTACTTACGAACCCGCTTTTACCCGGAAACCCCATGACACCCAATGCCGAGCGCTACAACCCCTCCACCGACTACGCCGACAAGCTGATCAGCTGCATCGGCCAGACGCCTTCGTGGATCGCCAAACGCATCGGCGTGACCGACAAGCGCATCCGCTACATCCTTGACGGCGAGCGCACCGTGAAGGGCGAAAGCACCCCGATCCAGATGACCTACACCGAGCAGTTTGCCCTGGAATGCCTGGCGGCCGAGGCGAAAGCCAACAAGAAAGCCGCCGCCCCGGTTATCGAATAGCTGACAGATTCATGAACTTTGTTTCACTGTGAAGGAAGACCTCGCCGCCTATAGTCGGCAGGCTCATTTTTAAGAAGTCTCCCTTCCAGCCTGCCCTCCCGCAGGCTTTTTTTTGCCTTGGTTTTGCTCCCCCCGCAGCAGGAGTTTGTTGGTCAGAGCAGCCAGCGGAACAGATAGAACAGCGCCATGCTCAGCAACACGGTGATCAGCACGCTACGGGTCCAGAACATCAACGCCACGGCGCTGATTCCGGCCAGCAGGTAGGGGTTGCCCACACTCAGGTTGAGCTTGTGATCAGCCAGGAAAATGATCGGGCCGCAGATGGCGGTGAGCATCCCTGGTACGGCAAACCCGAGAAACTCCCGCGCCCCGCGATTGAGGCGCACCGGCAGGCGCGGCTCGAGAAACAGGTAGCGGTTGAGAAACACGATCAGGCCCATGCCAAAAATCATCACGAAGATCATTGTTGCCCTACTCCCAGCCGCTTGCAGGCAAACCCTGCGCTCATCCCCAACACACCGGACACCACCACCGCCGATTCCCAGTGCAGGTAGCTCAGCCAAACCGAGCACAGCAACGACACGGCTACGCAGACGATGGTCGGCACGTCGCGCACTACCGGGGTGATCAGGGCGATAAAGGTCGCTGCGATCGAGAATTCCAGGCCCAGTTGATCCAGCCCGGGAATGCTTTTGCCGAGCACGATGCCGGCGAAGGTAAAGACGTTCCAGATGATATAGAACGTCAGGCCGACGCCCAGGGCGTACCAGCGATTGAAGGTCTGGCGGTCGTACTGGCTGACCAGGGCGAAGAATTCGTCGGTCAGCAAAAAGCCCAGGCTCATGCGCCACCGTGGTTTGAGCGGCGACAGCGTGGGACGCATGTGCATGCCGTAGAGCAAATGCTGGGAGGTCAGCAGCAAGGTGGTCAGCAGGATCGAAATCAGGCTGGCGCCGCTCTTGACCATGCCGATGGCCACCAATTGTGCGGCACCGGCAAACACGATGGTCGACAGCCCCTGGGCTTCCAGCGGCGTGAATTGGGCATCAATTGCAGTCGAACCGGCCAGCAATCCCCACGGCGCACACGCCAGGGACAATGGAATGATCGCAATCGCGCCACGGGAAAAGGCATTCAGAGGCAGAGCGTTAGGCATACACAACAAGCTCATCGACAGTCAGTCGACAAGCATGCCAGCGGTATCAGGGATTGTCTTGAACGATCGTGCTCAAGCCAGTTTGACCGACACCCGCTCCACCGCGTCCCGGGCTTCGCGCAGTTCGTGGGCGTCCTGGTTGAGCCGGTGGATGGTATTGAGCAGGCGCTGGCGCAGCACTTCATCGCTGAGCTTTTCGACGGCGCGCATCAGGTCAAACGCCGCGGTTTCGTTATTGTCCGCGACGGAATCCAGGGTCTTGCGCAGGTTGCGAGTGGCACGGGTCACACGTTTTCTTCCTTCATCACCAATGGGCAGGCACTTTAGGACATTTGTGTTTCAGTTTAATTTCAACCACTTGTCATCGATTGTCGGGCACTTGACGCAGGTCAATCGAAACAAGGTTTGACTAATATATATGGTAATCCGCATATTCGTATTTCCATATGTATCAAGGCACTGACCATGTCAGATCTTTTCTCCCCGCCCAACGTCTTCAAATGCCTGGCCGACGCCACCCGCGCCAGGCTGACGTTGTTGATCCTGCGTGAAGGCGAACTTTGCGTGTGCGAATTGATCCATGCTCTGGACGACAGCCAGCCGAAAATCTCCCGACACCTGGCGCAACTGCGCAGTTGCGGGTTGCTGCTGGACCGTCGCCAGGGCCAGTGGATTTATTACCGCCTCAACCCGGCCTTGCCGGAGTGGGTGACGGCAGTGCTCGACACCACCCTGCAAGCCAACCAAGCCTGGTTAAAAACAGACGCCCAGCGTCTGGAAACCATGGGTGACCGACCACAACGGGCCAGCGCCTGCTGCTGATCCTGCGGAGAGCTTTTCATGCTTGTTGCCGTTGCTATCTTTCTGTTCACCATCATTTTGGTCATCTGGCAGCCCAAGGGCCTGGGCGTGGGCTGGAGCGCCACGATGGGCGCGATCCTGGCCCTGGCGTGCGGGGTTATCAGCCTGGCCGACATCCCGGTGGTGTGGCACATCATCTGGAACGCCACCGGGACCTTCGTCGCGCTGATCGTCATCAGCCTGCTGCTGGATGAGGCGGGCTTCTTCGCCTGGGCTGCCTTGCATGTGGCGCGCTGGGGCCGTGGGCGCGGTCGGCGACTGTTCGCGTACATGGTGCTGCTGGGCGCGCTGGTATCGGCTTTGTTCGCCAACGACGGCGCGGCGCTGATCCTCACGCCCATCGTGATGTCGATGCTGTTGGCGTTGCGCTTTTCCCCGGCAGCCACCCTGGCGTTCGTCATGGGCGCCGGGTTTATCGCCGACACCGCGAGCCTGCCGCTGGTAGTCTCCAACCTGGTGAACATCGTCTCGGCCGACTATTTCAAGATCGGCTTCAACGAATACGCCGCAGTGATGGTGCCGGTGAACCTGGTGAGCGTCGCCGCGACCCTCGCCGTATTGCTGTGGTTTTTCCGCCGG
This sequence comes from Pseudomonas sp. K5002, assembly GCF_013386655.1. Lineage (NCBI taxonomy): Bacteria > Pseudomonadati > Pseudomonadota > Gammaproteobacteria > Pseudomonadales > Pseudomonadaceae > Pseudomonas > Pseudomonas sp. K5002. Next base: position 8,213 of record NZ_JACARK010000585.1, read on the forward strand.
GACATTCCGCAAACCTACGACCCGGCCGACCTCGACGACCCTGCCAGTGCGATCCACGACCGCGCCACTTTCCGCGCCGGCTGGTGGGTGCTGGGCATCCTGCTGGTGGGCTGCTTTGCCCTGGAACCGCTGGGCATTCCCATCAGCGCAATTTCTGCCGCCTGCGCCATATTACTGCTGGTGATCGCCGCCAAGGGCCACAAAATCTCCACCCGCAAGGTGCTGAAGGAAGCGCCCTGGCAGATCGTGATTTTCTCCCTGGGCATGTACCTGGTGGTCTACGGCCTGCGTAATGCCGGGCTGACCGACTACCTCGCGACCTGGCTCGACACCTTCGCAAGCTATGGCGTATGGGGCGCGGCCTTGGGCACCGGTGTGCTCACCGCGCTGCTGTCTTCGGCGATGAACAACCTGCCAACCGTGCTGATCGGCGCGCTCTCCATCGAGGCCAGCCACGCCGTGGGCGTGGTCAAGGACGCGATGATCTACGCCAACGTGATCGGCAGCGACCTCGGCCCCAAAATCACCCCTATCGGCAGCCTGGCGACCTTGCTCTGGCTGCACATCCTGGCACGCAAAGGCATCACCATCACCTGGGGTTACTACTTCAAGGTCGGGATCGTGCTGACCCTGCCGGTACTGTTGATCACCCTCGCCGCCCTGGCCTTGCGCCTGAGTTTCTGACGGAGTTCGCTTGATGAAAGTCCTGTTCATGTGCACCGCCAACAGCTGCCGCAGCATTCTTTCGGAAGCCTTGTTCAACCATCTGGCGCCGGACGGTTTCCAGGCCATCAGCTCCGGGAGTTTCCCCAAGGGCCAGGTGCTGCCACGCAGCCTGACCACGCTGAAAGCCGCCGGCATCAGCACGGAAGGCTTGTACAGCAAGGGCAACGACGCCTTTGAAGGCAGCCCGCCGGACATCGTCGTCACCGTGTGCGACAAGGCTGCTGGAGAAGCTTGCCCAGTGTATTTCGGCCCGGCGCTCAAGGCGCATTGGGGGTTGGAGGACCCGTCGGATGTTCAAGGCGATGAAGCCCAGGTCGACGCCGCGTTCCGCGCCACCCTGGAAATCATTGAACGGCGCTGCCGGGCTTTTTTCGAGATTCCGTTCGCCAGCCTCAGCCCCATCGAAATCAAGGCCAAGCTTGATCGCATCGCCACGCTGTAACCGAAGAGCCGGGCGAGTAGTCGATCTGAAGCCCTTTTCCGGCGTATGCTCGCGGGCAACGGTCACAGCGAGCCCCCTCAATGAGTTCCATTCAGCACGCCTGGCTGGGCAACTACGAAGTCAGCAGCACCACCTGCACCGGCCTGACATTTGCCCGCCACAGCCATGATGAATGCGTGATCGGCGTCAACCTGCTCGGCGAGGAACAGGTGTGGCTGGATCGTCGCACCTTCGAGGCCGGCCCAGGCAGCATCACCCTGTACAACCCGGGGCAGATTCAAGGCGGAGGCGCGGCCGAAGGGCAGCCGTGGCGGTTTGTCAGCTTGTATGCGACTGCCGAGCAATTGGCGGCTGACCTGGGCCTGGCGCACCTGGAGTTCGACCGTTCGCTGTGCTTCCAGCCGGCGTTGGCGATGAAACTCGCCGGGGCGATTGAAGGTGCGTTGAGTGTCGATCCGCTGGCCCGGGAGCTGAGTGAGGAAGCCCTGGTGGTGCTGCTCGGCGAAGTCGTCGGTTGCAGCGGCGTCCGCTTGCCTGGCAGCACTGCGGTGGGACGCGGGTTGGTGATCAAGGCCCAGGAATTGCTGGCTGAAAACCTGCACCAGGCGGTGGCACTCGAGACCCTTGGTGACGAGTTGGGCCTGTCGAAATTCCATCTGCTGCGGGCTTTTCAGAAAGAAACCGGGCTGAGTCCACGCCAGTGGGCGATGCAACTGCGTACCCGGCGCGCCAAGGGGCTGTTGCGCTCAGGCGTTGCGGCGTCGCAGGTTGCCCATGCCTTGGGGTTTGCTGACCAGAGCCATCTGAATCGGCATTTCCGGGCGGCCTACGGGATCACACCGGGGCGCTATCAACGCGTGCTCAAGGGCTGAAAAGCGCAATCTGGTTCAAGACGACTTACACACCCTTCCCTAAAATGCCGGCCATCACTTGAAGGAAGGCAGGCATGTTGACGATCTTTTTTTCGGCGCTGGTGTTTGGGTTTGTGTTTTGCCTGTCGCCGGGGGCGGTGCTGGCGGAGACGCTGCGCCGTGGGCTGTTGCAGGGGTTTGCCCCTGCGTTGTTGGTGCAGATCGGTTCGCTGGTGGGCGATGCCGTGTGGGCGGTGATCGGGCTTACGGGCATGGCGTTGTTGATCCAGCATGAGTCGGTGCGGGTGCCGCTGACGGCCGTTTGTGGGCTGTATCTGGCCTGGCTCGGGATTCGCAGCCTGATGGATGCCTGGCACTTGCCAGAGGCCGGGAGTGCGCCGGCCAGGTCCGGGCAGAATGCGCTGGTGGTGGGGGCGGCGATTTCCCTGGCCAATCCGAAGAACATTGTCTATTGGGGGGCGCTGGGGAGTGCGTTATCGGGGATAGTCGGGGCGGCGCCTAGCCATGGGCAGACGTTGATGTTTTTTGCGGGGTTTATGCTGGCTTCGGTGTTGTCGTGTTTTTTGATTGCGGGGTTGGTCAACTTGCTGCGGCGGAATGCTTCGCCCATGTGGCAGAGGGTTAGCTATGGGGCTTGTGGGGTGGTGCTGCTGTATCTGGCGATTTTGGCGTTGCGGGGGATTTGAGGGGCATATCCGTTATTTGGGTAACGGCGGCCTATGGTTCCGCTCTTAC
>NZ_JACARK010000585.1:11099-17023 GCF_013386655.1 Pseudomonas sp. K5002
GGCCGCTGTGCTCTTGCTGTTGATCTTGGGCGCCCCGTTAAACCACGCTGGCCGAACGCAGGCTTCGGAACCCCGCAATAAGTTATCCGGCTATTGTTACTTCACCTACCCTCCACACACCGAGCATTTATCAATAAGCACACTTGATATTGCAACTTCCCCCAACCTTCTATCTGAACAAACTCTGAACCAGTAACAATTTAAGTCATTAAACGTTGACATCCGGCAACTGCCTGAGTAAATTCCCCGTGCCTGCAACTCAGGGCCATTTTTCAACCTCACAAAAGAAGCCAATGGACACAGTATCTAGTCGTTGTCCGATCACCGTGAATGCGGCGAATCGGGCGCCAAACCCAGAAAAAATGACGGGACTCGCCTTTCCGGCCGAGTAAGCTGCGCTAGAGCCTGACGCTCCAACGTAACTGCCTCACCGGATGCCAGTCCGGTCCCGAGGTGTGTTATGACCTTTCAACTGATTGTTTTACCTGATCTGCGTACGCTGGCTAACGCCCTGCGTGCCAAATTGTGCCGCGAGCCCGTAGGCTTTTCCCCTACCCGCAGCACCTTTGTGACCTCATCCCCCCGCGTGTGCCCGACTCCCCGGGCACACTGGCGTATCTGCCCCACCACCGGCCACCTGGTCCAGCAATGGGATCACGCCGACCCTCAAGACCCACAGAGACGGGACGTTTCCAGCCTGGTCGCGCAAGCGAGCCTGATGCTGAGCCTCTACGTGGACGCTCGCGCGGCATAAGCCAGCTGGAAACAGCAACTTCCTGATTATCCGTTACTTGATTAGCTGGAGTTCTCTATGGACGAAGCCAGTAGTAGCCCGCTGCGCGTTAGTTAACTAACGCGCTGTTAGCGGGCCTGTAGAAAGTTACCCAACACTTTATTTAAACCGATCGCGAAGTCAGCGACTCGGCATGCTTTCGCTCGCCTGTCATCAGGTAAGTACCGGGTATGTTTTGTCGAAAAATTGGCGACAGGAGTACACACAATGAGCGCAGTAAAAAACCCGAAACTGCACAAGAAAAACGGCACGGATACCGACACAAAGCTGTCGATGCGTGCTGCCCGCGAAGCCCAGAACGGCCTCTCGGCAACCCTCGCCAATGTCCGGGCAACCAAGGATGGCCTGACCGAACTGGATGCCTCTGCTCGCCTGCAACGTGAAGGCTACAACGAGGTGGCCCACGACAAGCCGCCTCACGCCATCGTGCAATTCCTCCAGGCCCTGAACAACCCGTTCATCTATGTGCTGCTGACCCTCGGCGCCATCAGTTTCTTCACTGACTACTGGCTGCCACTGCAGGCCGGTGAAGAAGCCGACCTGACCAAGGTCATCATTATCATGACCATGGTCATGCTCAGCAGCCTGCTGCGCTTCTGGCAGGAGCATCGTTCGGCCAAGTCCGCCGAGGCCTTGAAGGCCATGGTGCGTACCACCGCCACGGTGTTGCGCCGCGAGCAAGTGGGCTCCAAGCCGACCCTGCGGGAAGTGCCGATGCGCGACCTGGTGGCCGGCGATATCGTGCAACTGTCTGCCGGCGACATGATCCCGGCCGACATCCGCCTGATCGAGTCCCGTGACCTGTTCATCAGCCAGGCCGTGCTGACCGGCGAAGCCTTGCCGGTAGAGAAGTACGACACCCTCGGGGATGTGACGCAAAAATCCGCCACGTCCACGGCGGCCGACCAGGGCAACCTGCTGGACCTGCCGAACATCTGTTTCATGGGCACCAACGTGGTCAGCGGCCGGGCGAAAGCCGTGGTGGTTGCCACCGGCCCGCGCACCTACTTTGGCTCCCTGGCCAAGGCGATTGTCGGCTCCCGAGTGCAAACCGCATTTGACCGCGGGGTGAACAGCGTCAGCTGGCTGTTGATCCGCTTCATGCTGGTAATGACACCGATCGTGTTCTTCCTCAACGGCTTCTCCAAGGGTGACTGGAGCGACGCGTTGCTGTTCGCCCTGGCAGTGGCGGTAGGCCTGACCCCGGAAATGCTGCCGATGATCGTCAGCGCCAACCTGGCCAAGGGTGCAACCGCCATGGCCAAGCGCAAGGTGGTGGTCAAGCGCCTCAACGCGATCCAGAACTTCGGTTCGATGGACGTGCTGTGCACCGACAAGACCGGCACCCTGACCCAGGACAAGATCATCCTCGAGCACCACGTCAACGCCTTTGGCAACCGTGATGATTCAGTGCTGACCCTCGCCTGGCTCAACAGCCATCACCAGAGCGGCATGAAGAACCTGATGGACCAGGCGGTCGTACAGTTCTCCGAGCAGAATCCGAAGTTCCAGGTGCCGTTTGCCTACAGCAAGGTGGATGAGTTGCCGTTCGACTTTATTCGCCGTCGCCTGTCGATCGTGGTCAAGGACGCGCAAAACGATCACCTGCTGGTGTGCAAGGGTGCGGTCGAGGAGATGCTGAGCATTTCCACCCACGTGATGGAAGGCGACGTGGCCGTCGAGCTGGATGATCGGCGTCGCAACGAGTTGCTGGCGATTGCCCAGGACTACAACGAAGACGGCTTCCGGGTGCTGGTGCTGGCCACCCGCAACATTCCCCAGGCACTCGCCCGCAAGCAGTACACCACGGCCGATGAGCGCAACCTGGTGATCCGTGGTTTCCTGACCTTCCTTGATCCACCAAAGGAAACCGCTGGCCCGGCGATCGCTGCCCTGCGCGAAATTGGCGTGGCGGTCAAAGTGCTCACCGGCGACAACGCCATCGTCACCAGCAAGATCTGCCGCCAGGTCGGCCTGGAGCCAGGCGTACCGTTGCTGGGGACGGAAATCGAAGCGATGGACGACGCCACCCTCAAGCTGCGGGTCGAGGAGCGCACGGTGTTCGCCAAGCTGACGCCGCTGCAGAAGTCGCGGGTGCTCAAGACCTTGCAGTCCAACGGCCACACCGTGGGCTTCCTCGGCGACGGCATCAACGACGCTCCGGCCTTGCGGGATGCCGACGTGGGCATCTCGGTGGACAGCGCGACGGACATTGCCAAGGAATCCGCCGACATCATCCTGCTGGAAAAGAGCCTGATGGTGCTGGAAGAAGGCGTGCTGAAAGGTCGCGAGACCTTCGGCAATATCATGAAGTACCTGAACATGACCGCCAGTTCCAACTTCGGCAACGTGTTCTCGGTGCTGGTGGCCAGTGCGTTCATCCCGTTCCTGCCGATGCTGTCGATCCACCTGCTGCTGCAGAACCTGATGTACGACATCTCCCAGCTGGCCTTGCCGTGGGACAAGATGGACAAGGAATACCTGGCCAAGCCACGCAAGTGGGACGCGAAAAACATTGGCCGCTTCATGATCTGGATCGGGCCGACCTCGTCGATCTTCGACATGACCACCTTTGCCCTGATGTGGTACGTGTTCTCGGCCAACAGCGTGGAAATGCAGACCCTGTTCCAGTCCGGCTGGTTCATCGAGGGGCTGCTCTCGCAAACCCTGGTGGTGCACATGCTGCGCACCCGCAAGATCCCGTTCTTCCAGAGCAACGCCGCATGGCCGGTGATGATGATGACCTGCATCGTGATCGGGCTGGGCATCTACGTACCGTTCTCGCCGCTGGGCGCGATGGTTGGCCTGGAGCCGCTGCCACTGGCGTACTTCCCATGGCTGGTGGGCACCCTGGTCGCCTACTGCTGCGTGGCACAACTGATGAAAACCCTCTACATCCGCCGCTTCAAGCAGTGGTACTGATCAACCGCCCCTGAAAGCACTGGCTATCGGTAGATAGCCAGTGCACGCGGAGACAGACAATGAACACACTTATGAGCTACCTCGACAACGCTGCTCGCGCGCTGCTGGTGTTCGGCCTCGCCCAGGCGGCCAAGGCGGTGATGGTGCTGGGCGTACGGCTGTACGTGCGCAACGTGCTCAGCGCCGTGGAAATGCGCTTCATGCTGGGTTTTTCCAGCAGCTTGAACAGCACCTGCATCCGCTTGCTGCGCCCGCGTCGATAAATGGCAATACGCACTACAAGGAAAGATCACCATGCGCGTCTTGATCTGTGCAGGTCGTCATTACGCCGATACAAAAATGTCCCGCCAGGTGCTGGACGCCTACCACCGCCTGCGCCCGGTGCAGGTGTTGATCCACGGTGGCAGCCAGTTCCTGGGCAGCGACGTGGAAGACTGGGCCCGGGAAACCGGAGTGGATGTGGTGCGTTACCCACCCAACTGGCAACGCCATGGCAAGCAGGCCGAACGCCATCGCAACCAGTTCATGCTCACCGACAGCCGGCCCGACGTGATCATCGCGCTGCCCGGCGGCGACGACACCTCGGAACTGGTGAGCCAGGCCAGGGCCAGTGGCATCCATGTGCTGACTGTAGACAGCTGAATCAACCCTTATTGGAGTATCCAGGCATGAACGAAGAACCCCGTTGTAGCGGTACCCCGTTGCACACTTTTTTCTATTTGAAACATGGCGCGTCCCTGCCAAGTCCGGTCGGGGCGCGCCACCGGCTGTTGATCGAGGTTCACCATGTACAAGAAACACACCCCTGACGGTTTCGCCAAATACCGCAACCGCACCACCCACGTTACCTTCCATCCCCTGCCCGCCTCCAAGCTTCGGGCAGTGCGGCGCAACCTGATTTTCGTCGGCGTGACCGCGGGCATCATGCTGGTGCTCAGCCTGATGTCGAATGCCCATGCGGCAGGCGGCTCCTACGTGGTCGACGACGGCGCAATCAACGCCCCGGGCGAATGCAATGTCGACGCCTGGTTCACCGCCAACCGGCACGCTGGCTCAACCCACAGTGAAACCCTGGCGCCGGCCTGCACCTCCGCTGCCATTCCTTGGTTGCAGTGGACTGCCGCCGTGTCCCGGGCCAACCATGATGGCGACGGCGAAACCCAAGTGAATCCGCAGCTCAAGGCGCAGTTGTGGGCCCGGGAAGACCTGGGCCTGGAACTGGCCGCGTCTGCCGGCGTGCATTACGCGCTGAACCGCCGGCACTCATTTGATGGCGCGGACTTGAATGTGCCGTTTACCTGGCAGCCCATGGAGGCCCTGCGGCTTAACTTCAACGCCGGCTGGAGCCACGCTTATAACGACGGCGACCAGACCCATCGGCCGACCTGGGGCACCGGGTTTGAATACAGCCTGATGGACTCACTGACACTGATCGCCGAACGCTACGGCCAGCAAGGCGGCGACCAGGCGTGGCAAGCCGGGCCGAGGATGCATATCGGCAAGAATGTGGACGTGGACCTGGTGGTAGGACGCAGTTTGATCGGGGATCAGCATCAATGGCTCACGACGGGGGCCACACTGCGGTTCTAACCCGCAGACGATGACCCCTGTGGCGAGGGAGCTTGCTCCCGCTGGAGTGCGAAGCGCTCCCAAAGATTCCGGGGCCGCTACGCAGCCCAGCGGGAGCAAGCTCCCTCGCCACAGGCTTGGTATGACCGTAAATAGCGATTTAAACCTGCCCCTTGGCCTGCTGCTCCAGATGCACCTGCAACGCAGGATCAATCTTCAACTGCGCCGCCAGCTCATCCAGATAATTGCGCTCCGCGTCCCGCTGGTCATCCACCAGCAGCACACTGACCAGGTACACCTCCGACGCCACCGCCGGGTCGCCGGCAAACTCGGCAAAATCCGCCGCATTCAACGGTTTGGCCACCTCGGCATCCAGCCACGCCTGCAATTGCGGGTCATCGGTGTGCTTGCCGATCTCGGCCGAGATCATCTGCTGCTCCCGCTCATCAATCTCGCCATCCGCCTTGGCTGCCGCGATCAATGCACGCAGCACGGCGTGGCTGTGTTCTTCGACCTGCGCGCCAGACAACTGGTCAACCGTCTGCAACGCCTGCTGCGGCGCCGACGCCTGTTGCCGCTGCCAGGCCTGATACGCCTGGAACGCCATCATCCCCAACGACGCCAGCGCCGCGTAGTTGGT
>NZ_JACARK010000586.1:0-1501 GCF_013386655.1 Pseudomonas sp. K5002
GCGCCAGTGGGAGATCCACCCGAACCTGCTGCAACTGCACCCTGGCCAACCGTTGATCCTGGTGGGCACGCCCCGCCAAATCGCCACGCGCCTGCAGGAACTGCACGGCCTGGGCCTTGGCCACATCATCCTGCAAGGCGGCCCGGCGGTCGGCGAAGTGCTGCGCTTTGGTGAACAGATCCTGCCGCTGCTTTTTCGACACGGCCTGCGCAAGGAGCGCCTGCACCATGAACACTGAGGTTCGCCCCCCGATCCAGCTCGACTGGTTCCTGCCCACCAATGGCGACGGTCGCCACCTCACCAGCAGCGGCCTGCCCAAGGTCGGGCTGTTCCAGCAAGGCGAACGTGCCCCCACCCTCGATTACCTGCGCCAGATCGTGCGGGCTACCGAACAGGCCGGGTTCGACGGGATCATGGTGCCCACCGCCAGCGGTTTCGAGGATCCGTGGCTGATTACCGCGGTGCTGGCCCAGGAGGTGCGGCGGCTTAAATTCCTCCTGACGTTGCGACCAGGCATGGAGCTGCCGGCCTATACCGCCCACCGTGCGGCGACCTTGCAATTGCTCAGCGAGAATCGCCTGGCGTTGCATGTGGTGACGGGGTCCAGCCGTTTTGAGCAGCGTTCGTTGGGGGACTTTCTCGAACACGATGAGCGTTATGCGCGTACTGCGGAGTTTTTGCAGGTGTTCCAGGCGGTGTGGGCTGGAAAGCAGCCGGCGCATCCGGGGCGCTACTACCGCAGTGGGATCAACACGCCGGTGGCGCCTGGGGCCGAGGTGCCGGCGATCTATTTTGGGGGTGCCTCCGAGGCTGCCGAGCAGGTGGGGGCTGCCCATGGGCAGACGTACCTGATGTGGTGTGAGCCGCCGGCGATGATTGCCGAGCGGGTGCTGCGGATGCGTGAGTTGGCCGCGATGCGGGGGCGGACGTTGCGCTTTGGGTTGCGCTTGCACATCTTTGCCGATCGCACTGACGAGGCGGCCTGGGCGCATGTGGAGCGGCTGTTGGAGGAGATACCCAAGGACGCCATTGACCAGGCGCAGCGGCAGATGGCCAAGTATGAATCGGTGGGGCAGAGTCGCCAGACCGAGTTGATGAAAGGCCGTGGGCGTGGGGCGCGGGAGCTGGAGGTTTCGGCCAACCTCTGGGCCGGTGTGGGCCTGGTACGGGGCGGGGCCGGGACGGCGCTGGTGGGGAGTTATGAGCGGGTGGCGGAGCGGATCGAGGAGTATCACCAGCTTGGGGTGGACAGCTTTATTCTCTCGGGGTTTCCGCATCTGGAAGAGTCGATTCATGTGGGGGCGGAGGTGTTGCCTTTGTTGCGCAGGATTGGGGCTTCGGGGAGGGATGTTGAGGTGGGTCGGGGTTGACCAGAGCGGTGTACATATCCGTTATTTGGGTAACGGCTGATATTGGTTCCGCTCTTACAGCGGCCTACCGGCCGGCTTGAGTGTTAAAAGCCAAATCAAAATCTAAAGCGGGCACGGTCCAAATGTGGGAG
>NZ_JACARK010000586.1:1563-5808 GCF_013386655.1 Pseudomonas sp. K5002
GGCCGGGAGGCCGCTGTGCCTTTGCTTTTGATTTTGATCTGACGGCCCCATTCAGCCCGAGTTACTTTGCCGTTTTTGCAAAGTGACTCGCTGTAAGAGCGAAACCATAAGCCGCCGTTACCCAAATAACGGATATGTACACCAAAAAATCAGGGTTTAACCCGCCCCTTGAGCATCCCATGATTCACCAAAAGCGTCCGCATGGCATTGCGCGTCACCCCCAACAACTCCGCCGTACGCAACTGATTAAACCCACAAAACGCAAACGCCTCCCGCACGATCAAATCCTCGATATCGTGCAACAACGAATCCCCCGGCACCTCGAACAACCGCAGCAACTGCTCCCGCACCACCTCCTGCGGAATCCTCGGCGCCCCGCTGTTAACGCTGGCATGCATCGCACTCAGCCCCGCAGAAAACTTCAAGTGCGACGGCATGATCGGCCTGTCCCCAGCCACCAAAAGCGCCAGGTGCACCACATTCTCCAGCTCACGAATATTCCCCGGCCACGGATAATCCAGCAACGCCTGGGTCGCCGACTCCGACAACATCGGCTCAGCGATTTTCAGCCTGGCACTGTAGAGCCGCCGAAAATGCTCAACCAACGGCAGGATATCCAGCGGCCGCTCACGCAACGGCAATACCTGCACCTGCGCGACGTTGATGCGATAGAACAGGTCAAGACGAAAGTTGCCCGCCTCCACCGCCTGCTCCAGGTCGATGTTGGTGGCCGTCACCAGCCGGATATTGATCTTGATCGGCTTGCGCGACCCCACTCGCACCACTTCCTGCTCCTGCAATACCCGCAGCAGCTTCACCTGCAACGGCAGCGGCAAGTCACCGATCTCATCGAGGAACAGGGTGCCGCCATCGGCTTCTTCAAACCAGCCGATCCGCCGCCCCGAGGCCCCGGAAAACGAGCCGGCCTCATGCCCAAAAAATTCGCTTTCCGCAAGGTTCTCGCTGATGGCCCCACAGTTCACCGGCACAAACGCACCGGTGCGACCGCTGGCGCTGTGGATATAGCGCGCCACCAGCTCCTTGCCGGTGCCGGTCTCGCCATTGATCAACACCGGTGCTTCACTGGGGCCGACACGTTGCAAATATTCGAGCAGTTGCAGGGAACGCGGGTCGGCAAAAACCAGCGCCTTGGCGCGAATCGACAACGGGTCTTTTTCGCCCTGGGGCAAAGTCAGGATCGGCGTGGGATGCCCGTGGGGACGGTTCATGAAGAGTATTTCCCGGCGACGAGGTGAAGGTACGTAAGGGAACTTTACTCAGTCACGCATATAACTAGAAATATTAAAAATTCATTAGTACATAACCGTTTATCGACGATGCGCCAACGACCTCACGCAACGATCCCCCAGGCTTTGCACGCCCTGGACCAGCACCACCAACACAATCACCGTCACCACCATGATCTGGTTATTGAAACGCTGGTACCCATAACGAATCGCCAGGTCCCCCAGGCCGCCACCGCCAATCACCCCGGCCATGGACGAAAAGCCGATCAGCATCACCAGGGTCAGGGTCAACCCCGCAAGCAAGGCAGGGAGCGCCTCCGGCAGCAGCACCTTGAAGATCACGTGCCGAATATCCCCGCCCATGGCAACGATGGCTTCGATGCGCCCCTTGTCCACTTCGTCCAGCGCGTTCTCGACAATCCGCGCAAAGAACGGAAAGGCGCCAATGGTGATCGGCACCACGGCGGCGGTGCTGCCCAATGTGGTGCCAACGATCAACCGGGTCAGTGGAATCAGGGCAATCAGCATCACCACAAAGGGCAATGAGCGGCCCAGGTTGATCACCGCACCCAGCACACGGTTCACCCGTGGCAAGGGGAACAGCCCGCCGCGGCGACTGACAAACAGCAGCACCCCCAGGGGCAGGCCGATCAGCAAGGTAAAGACCGCCGCCAGCAGCACCATGTACAGGGTTTCGCCAGTGGCCGTGAGCAGCAGTTGCAGGATGTCGTTCCAGTCCGTTTTCATACTGCCCTCACCGCTGGCAGGCTGGGGGCCAGTGAGCGGCCCAGGCTTGAGGCGGGATCGGCCTGCAATTGAATCAGGCTGCCGCTTTCCACCACACGCCCATTGGCCAGGGATACCGCGCTGTCGCAGATAGCCTTGACTACATCCAGCTCGTGGGTGATCAACACGATGGTCACCCCCAGTTGCCGATTGATACTGCGCAGCAGTTCCAGGATCGACGCGGTGGTTTCCGGGTCGAGGGCGCTGGTGGCTTCGTCCGACAGCAAATAATCCGGGCGCGCCGCCAGTGCCCGGGCGATGCCGACGCGCTGCTTCTGGCCGCCGGACAGTTGCGACGGAAACGCCAGCGCCTTGTCACTCAGGCCGACCAGTTCCAGCAATTCCTTGACCCGGGCAACGCGCTCGGCCTTGGGCTGGCCGGCGATTTCCAGGGGCACCGCCACATTGTCGGCGACGTTGCGTGAATGCAGCAGGCTGAAATCCTGGAAGATCATGCCGATATGCTGGCGTTGCTGGCGCAGTTGCTTGTCACTGAGCAGCGTCAGGTTCTGGCCGTCCATGAGGATGCGCCCGGAAGTCGGGCGCTCCAGCAGGTTCAGGCAGCGCAGCAAAGTACTCTTGCCCGCCCCGCTCCGCCCCACGATCCCGAAGATCGAACCGTCGGCAATCTGCAATGACACGTTATCCAGCGCCGGCGGCTGGCCATCGGCGTAGGTTTTGCTGACCTGCTCGACGACGATCATTCGACAGCTACCGGAATCACCGAACCTGCATATTTCTCGGTGATGAACTTGGCCACCTCCGGCGAATTCAGGTCCTTGGCCAGCTGTTTGATCCGTGGGTCGTCCTGCAATTTCGGGGTGGTCACGAGGATATTCGCGTAGGGATTGCCCTGGGCTTTTTCCAGCCCAAGGGCATCCTTGGCCGGTGACAGGCCGGCCTCGAGGGCGTAGTTGCCGTTGATCACGGCGAGGTCGACATCATCCAGGGCACGAGGAATCTGTGGTGATTCGATCTCGAGGATCTTCAGGTGCCTGGGGTTCTCGGCAATGTCCTTGGGCGTTGCCTGGTCCTTGGCCGGGTCGTCGAAACCGGGCTTGAGCGTGATCAGGCCGTTGGCTTGCAGCAGGTACAGCGCACGGCTCAGGTTGGTGACGTTGTTGGGCACGGCCACGGTGCCTTTATCCGGCACCTGGGCAAAGCTGGTGTGGCGATGGGAATAGATACCCAGTGGCTCGATATGCACGGTGGCCGCCACTGTGAATTTCTGGCCGAGAGCCTGTTCCTGGGAGTGCAGGTACGGCAAGTGCTGGAAGTAGTTGGCGTCCACATCACCGTGGGCCAGCAGTTCATTGGAGTTCACGCCGTTGGGGATTTCGATGATTTTCAGCTGCAGCTGCGGGTCGAGCTTCTGCACGTATTCGAGGATTTGCGCGTGGGGAATCGGGTCCGCCGCCACACGCAGGGCCTCGGCGGCCTGGGCGTCGAAGGAGGCAATCAGGACGGCCAGGGCCAGGGCTGTTTTCTTGAGCATGGTGATGTTCCTTATCAGGCGGACAGGGCTTGGGGAATCGTGGCATCGGCGTAAAACCGTTGGGCGACATCCGGATGGGAACGCAGGCGGCCCTTGAGGTAGTTCCAGCCGACGTCCCGCAGCAGCGGGTTACGCGGGTCACTGGTGGGGCCGTGGGCATCGCGCAGCAACTCGGGCGGCAACTGATACACCGGCACCACCGCGTCCAGTTGCGCACCGAGGAAAAACGCCAGGGACAAACGCTCGCTGCCCAGGGGCGGCGATTCGACCCGGTGCACCGTGGCACGCAGGTAGCCGTTGGTGGCCAGTTCCAGCAACTCGCCGATGTTCACCACCAGGGTGTCGGGGCGCGGCAAGGCGTCGATCCAGCGGCCCTCCTCCACTTCCACTTGCAGGCCGGCCTGCCGGTCTTGCAGGAGGAAGCTGAGAAAGCCGGAATCCTTGTGGGCACCGACGCCCTGGCGACTCTGCTGGGCGTGGCGGCCGGGGTAGCGGATCAGCTTGATGTGTTCGTTGGGCTTGGCGCCATACAGCGGGTCGAAAGCGTTTTCCGGCAGCGACAAGGCCTGGGCAAAGGCGCGCAACAGGCGCAGGGACATCTGCGTCATCGCCTGCTGCCAGGCCAGTAACAAGGGCTTGAGTTCAGGCAATGCGGCGGGCCATTGGTTGGGGCCTTGGAGGCGCGACCAGGCCGGTGAGTCCGGGCCCTGTTGCAGC
>NZ_JACARK010000587.1:0-8078 GCF_013386655.1 Pseudomonas sp. K5002
CCTAAATAACGGATATGTACACAACATACCTAACCTAAAACCTCACAACCCTAACGCAACCCACTGAATCCAAACCATAAAAAAACGGCGCTCACGGGGCGCCGTTTTTCACATCCGCAGCGAACACCCTTAGTAGTAGGCGTTTTCTTTCTGCGTATGGTCAGTCACATCCCGCACACCCTTGAGCTCCGGAACCCGCTCAAGCAGCGTACGCTCAATACCCTCACGCAAGGTCACGTCCGCCTGGCCGCAGCCCTGGCAACCGCCACCAAACTTCAACACAGCAATACCATCATCAACCACGTCAATCAGACTCACCTGACCACCGTGGCTGGCCAACCCAGGGTTAATCTCGGTCTGCAGGTAATAGTTGATGCGCTCGTTAATCGGGCTATCCGCATTAACATTCGGCACCTTGGCGTTCGGCGCCTTGATGGTCAGTTGGCCGCCCATGCGATCCGTGGCGTAATCAACCACCGCATCGTCAAGGAACGCTTCACTGAACGCATCGATATACGCGGTGAAGCTTTTCAGCCCCAACGCCGTATCTTCAGGTTTTTCTTCTCCCGGCTTGCAGTAGGCAATGCACGTCTCAGCGTACTGGGTGCCGGGCTGGGTGATAAAGACGCGGATGCCAATGCCCGGGGTGTTCTGCTTCGACAGCAGATCAGCCAGGTAATCGTGGGCGGCGTCGGTAATGGTTATGGCGGTCATGGAAACTCCTCGCAGGCTTGCCGGCAGTTTACGCCAAATTATTACCGAGGTACAAAGTCCTAGTATTTTTGTCGGGAAAGCACCAACCGTTCGTCGCCATCGAACCAGCCTTTGAGCCGACGATAGCTGCCCTTTTCCAGCCAGTGATAGCTGGCCAGCGACCCAAGGGCGATCAGCACCACGCACACGCCGAGCATCACGTAGGCATTCACCCCATAACGCTGGGCGACAAAACCGCCGGCGGACAACACCAGCACGTGCATCAGATAGACCGAGTAGGAACAATCCCCCATCACCTTGAGCAGTCGGCTGCGCTCGAAATAGCGTTCCATCGAGATACAGGCCACCACCAGCACCGCACTCGGCAAGCCCCAGGTCAGGGCCCGCGGCGATGCCGGCCAGTGATAGATCGCCAGCAATGCCCCCGCAATCCCCAGCAATGGAAGCCACAGCCCGGGGCGAATCCAGCCCTTGCGGTAGAGCATGCCGATGCCTATCCCCAGCAGGAACTCATACACGATGTCCGAACGATAGAAATCGCTGATCCAGCCGAAAGAAGTCCACGCCTGGCACACTGCGAACAACAACGCGCCCACCACCAGCACCCGCCACTGCCGGCGAAACAGCAACGCCCACGCAAACAGCACGTAGAAGAGCATCTCGTAGTTCAGGGTCCAGCCGACGTTCAAGGTCGGGTACACCCCATAACCACCGGGATTTTCGGAAGGTATGAACAGCAAGGACATCAACACATGGGCCGCATCGACGCTCTGGTCCGGCAACACCGGCCGCGCAAATACCACCAGCAGCGCCATCAACAGCGTGTAGAACCAGTAGGCCGGGACGATTCGCAGCAGGCGATACAGCAGGAATCGCCAGGGCGGCAGCTGTTTGTTCTCGGTGGAGAGGAAGATCACCAGGCCGCTGATCACAAAAAACACATCCACGCCCGCCGCACCTTTGTCGACAAACAGGTGGCCCAGCGCCGAATCGGCCTTAAAGCCAAAGAAAATCTGCATGAAGTGATGACCCACCACGGTCCAGGCCGCCAGGGCGCGCAGTGCCTGTACTGAAATCAACATCGTCGACCCACTCTCCCAACCCTCGACACCGGTTATTCAGGTGCCTATGGCTTGGGACAGCCGTCGACGGTCAAAGGTCGATCAAAGATTCTCGTAGCGGTTCATGTCCAGCACGCCCTCTTCCACCGGCGTGGTTTCGCGGATGTACTGCGACAGGTCGTGGAAGTACTGCCAGAACTGCGGGTGACTGCGGCGGATGCCCCAGCGGTCGACAATCTTCTCGAAGCGATTGGCGTCCTTGGCATTCTCCATGGCAGCGACAAACTCCGGCACTTGCTGCGCCGGAATGTTGAACATGAAGTTCGGGTAGCTGCTCAGCACGCCGGGATAAATGGTCACGGTGTCCAGGCCCGGCTGATAGCGATAAGCCTCACCGAGCATAAAGGCCACGTTGCTGTGGGCGCGGTTGCGCAACAGGCTGTACATCTCTCGTTTGCCGCTGCGGGTTTCGATGCGCAGCATGGTCGCTTCCGGCAACAGGTCGATCACCTTGAGCCCCGCCGCCGGGCGGTTGGTCAGGCGGCTCAGGGCCTGTTCGGCGTCCTGCAACGCAGGGTCAATGCCCGGACGCGAGCAATAGGCGCTGACGCAACGGTTGATCGGGTCCGGGCTGGCGTTCAGGTCGCCGTAACGGGCCAGCAACTGGTTGGCGAAGTCGCGCTTGGGGTCCTTTTCATCGAGTTTGAGGCCCGTGGGCTTGTCATCGTCGATGGCTTCATAGTCCAGCCACAGCTTGACCTTGCCGCTGTTCTGGTACCAATCGTCAAGGAAGTCATCCCGAGAGTCCGCCGGCATCAGGCGCAGGAAGTTCTGCTCGGCACCGTTGCGGATCAGGTCGAAATACAGGCGCGTCTGGGCCTGATGGGAAACGTTGCCGAACACATCGAAATTCACCGCCAACTGGTAGTAGGTGCGCTCCAGCAGCGGATAGTCGAACAGCCACAGGGTTTGCGGCACTTCACCAATCAAGCCCTTGGTCACCGAGGCGCTGTCGAAGTGACGGAAGATGCTCAACAAGGCGTTGTCGTTGCCCGCCCACAGGCTCGACCAGCTCGGCGGCGGCAGGTCGGCATAACTGTCCCGGCGCAACGCCTCGTACTCGTTGCGCTTGTCGCGGTATTTGAGCCAGAGGCTGAGCACGCTGCCCACATCGTCAATCTGCCCCGGCATCGCCAGCAACGGCGTGGCCTGGCCGCGGTAGCGGGCATCGGTGATATACAGGTCGTGGTCGGGGTCCTGGAACAGGGTCCAGAAGTTGTCGCGGATCACGTCCGTGGCGATCTGGCCCCGGCATACCGGCCCGCGAATAAAGGTGCGCACGAAGTATTCGGCGTTATCCAGCATGAACTGGTAGCGCGCCTTGGCCGGAATCGCCTCGAAGGTCTCGAACGGGTTCGCACGCCGGCCCGGCCCGTAGCCCGGCAAGGCTTGCACCTGCCAGTCATCGGTATAGAACAGCGACTTGATCCGGGCCATCTTCTCGGCGCTGAACGGATAGGTGATGTGAGTCTTGTGCACGATCACCCCCTGCACCGGCCACAGGCGGTAGTACACCTGGGTGCCCGGGTCGTCGTTGGGGCGGCGGGTGTTGATCAGGTCGATCGGCTGCCCGCTCGGGGTGCGCGAGCGTACCCACTGGAAGAAATGCCCCGGCTCGCCGCCTTCAAAGTAGATGTGGGCAAGGAACAGGTGCTCGAACAACCAGCGCGCCACCAGGCTTTCCCGGGCCCCGGGCTGGTTGAACAGGTTTTCCCATTGCTGCACTTGCAAGGCTTCCTTGGCACTCGGGGCCAGGCCTTGTTCGTCGATCGGTGCGCCGGAGGCCAGCCAGCGTTGCAGGGTCTGGTACTGCTGGTCGGTCAGGCCGGTGACGGCCAGGGGCATGCCTTCCTTCGGGTGGTTACCTGCGTAGGCGTTGAACTCCCCCGGCATCGGGCAGGTGTTTTCGCGGCTCAGGCCCAGCACGATGTCGTCGGGCAGCTTGGCGTTGGGCGCAAGCGGCGCGTTATGCCCCAGCTCCAGCATGCGCGCCATCAGTGCGGCCTGGCTGCCCTGGGCGTCGAGTACCGAGTAGAAATCCTTTTGCTGCCAGGCGGCTTTGCCGAAGGCGTCATAGAACAAACGGGTGGGCTGGCTGGCCTGGCTGCGCTCGCCGTCGTACACCGGCACCTTGGTCGCGCCACGTGCGGCGCCTTCGGCACTGCCCAGGTTGAGCTGGCAGGCCGAGTCGTAGCAGGCGTGGCAGGCCACGCATTTCTCGGTGAAGATCGGCTGGATGTCACGGGTATAAGAGATCGCCGGGGCGGGACCTTCTGCCTGTGCGGTAAGGGCGAACAGCGCAAACGCGGCGCTGACGATGAGGCGAAGTGACATGTTTCCGGTCCCGATTCAATGCGTGCAGTGAAAAACCCGTCGATTCTACCGATGTAACGCCCCCACCAACATGAGCGATATTCATGCAAACCCAGCACATGCTCTAAAAGCGCACAGGTTTGTTATGATCTTCGCCCTCCGTAATACCTGACCAGAGTAGTCCCATGCCCGATCGTAGCGCTCGTCTGCAAGCCCTCCACCAAGCCCTCAAGGAACGCATCCTGATCCTCGACGGCGGCATGGGCACGATGATCCAGAGCTATAAACTGGAAGAGCAGGACTACCGTGGCAAACGCTTCGCCGACTGGCCGAGCGACGTCAAGGGCAATAACGACCTGCTGGTAATCACCCGTCCGGACGTGATCGGCGGCATCGAGAAAGCCTACCTGGATGCCGGCGCCGACATCCTGGAAACCAACACCTTCAACGCCACGCGCATTTCCATGGCCGACTACGGCATGGAAGACCTCGCCTACGAATTAAACGTAGAAGGCGCGCGCCTGGCGCGCAAGATCGCCGACGCCAAGACCCTGGAAAACCCGGCCAAGCCGCGCTTCGTCGCCGGGGTGCTCGGTCCGACCAGCCGTACCTGCTCGCTGTCGCCCGACGTAAACAACCCCGGCTACCGCAACGTGACCTTCGATGAGCTGGTGGAAAACTACACCGAAGCCACCAAAGGCCTGATCGAAGGCGGCGCCGACCTGATCCTGATCGAAACCATTTTCGACACCCTCAACGCCAAGGCCGCGATCTTCGCCGTACAGGGCGTGTTCGAAGAATTGAACGTCGAACTGCCGATCATGATCTCCGGCACCATCACCGACGCCTCCGGCCGTACCCTGTCGGGCCAGACCACCGAAGCCTTCTGGAACTCGGTCAGCCACGCCAAGCCGCTGTCCGTGGGCCTGAACTGCGCACTGGGCGCGAGCGAGCTGCGTCCGTACCTGGAAGAGCTGTCGAACAAGGCCAACACCCACGTTTCCGCCCACCCGAACGCCGGCCTGCCCAACGAATTCGGCGAGTACGACGAACTGCCGTCGGAAACCGCCAAGGTCATCGAGGAATTCGCCCAGAGCGGCTTCCTGAACATCGTCGGTGGTTGCTGCGGCACCACCCCGGGCCATATTGAAGCCATCGCCAAGGCCGTGGCCGGTTATGCGCCGCGCCCGATCCCGGACATTCCGAAGGCCTGCCGCCTATCGGGCCTGGAACCGTTCACCATCGATCGCAGCTCGCTGTTCGTCAACGTCGGCGAGCGCACCAACATCACCGGTTCCGCCCGCTTCGCCCGTTTGATCCGTGAAGACAACTACACCGAGGCCCTGGAAGTCGCCCTGCAGCAGGTGGAAGCCGGCGCCCAGGTGATCGACATCAACATGGACGAAGGCATGCTGGATTCGAAGAAGGCCATGGTGACCTTCCTCAATCTGATTGCCGGCGAGCCGGACATCTCCCGCGTGCCGATCATGATCGACTCCTCCAAGTGGGAAGTGATCGAAGCCGGCCTGAAGTGCATCCAGGGCAAGGGCATCGTCAACTCCATCAGCATGAAGGAAGGCGTGGAGCAGTTCATTCACCACGCCAGGCTGTGCAAGCGCTACGGCGCGGCGGTGGTGGTGATGGCGTTCGACGAGGCCGGCCAGGCCGACACCGAAGCGCGCAAGAAAGAAATCTGCAAACGCTCCTACGACATCCTGGTGAATGAAGTCGGCTTCCCGCCGGAAGACATTATCTTCGACCCGAACATCTTCGCGGTCGCCACCGGTATCGAAGAGCACAACAACTACGCCGTCGATTTCATCAACGCCTGTGCCTACATCCGCGACGAGCTGCCGTATGCGCTGACCTCGGGCGGCGTGTCCAACGTGTCGTTCTCGTTCCGTGGCAACAACCCGGTGCGTGAAGCGATCCACTCGGTGTTCCTGCTGTATGCGATCCGCAACGGCCTGACGATGGGTATCGTCAACGCCGGCCAGCTGGAGATCTACGACCAGATCCCGGCCGAGCTGCGTGACGCGGTGGAAGACGTGGTGCTCAACCGCACCCCGGAAGGCACCGACGCCCTCCTCGCCATTGCCGACAAGTACAAGGGCGACGGCAGCGTCAAGGAAGCCGAGACCGAAGAATGGCGTGGCTGGGAAGTCAACAAGCGCCTGGAACACGCGCTGGTCAAGGGCATCACCACCCACATCGTCGAAGACACCGAGGAATCCCGGCAGTCGTTCGCGCGCCCGATCGAAGTGATCGAAGGCCCGCTGATGTCCGGCATGAACATCGTCGGCGACCTGTTCGGCGCCGGCAAAATGTTCCTGCCCCAGGTGGTGAAATCCGCCCGGGTGATGAAGCAGGCCGTGGCCCACTTGATCCCGTTCATCGAGCTGGAAAAAGGCGACAAGCCGGAAGCCAAGGGCAAGATCCTGATGGCCACGGTGAAGGGCGACGTGCACGACATCGGCAAGAACATTGTCGGCGTGGTGCTGGGTTGCAACGGCTATGACATCGTCGACCTGGGCGTGATGGTCCCGGCCGAGAAAATCCTGCAGGTGGCCAAGGAACAGAAGTGCGACATCATCGGCCTGTCCGGGCTGATCACTCCGTCCCTGGACGAGATGGTGCACGTCGCCCGCGAGATGCAGCGCCAGGATTTCCACCTGCCGCTGATGATCGGTGGCGCCACCACTTCCAAGGCCCACACGGCCGTGAAGATCGAGCCCAAATACAGCAACGACGCGGTGATCTACGTCACCGACGCCTCCCGCGCCGTGGGCGTGGCGACGCAGTTGCTGTCCAAGGAATTGAAGCCGGCATTCGTCGAGAAAACCCGCCTGGAATACATCGACGTGCGCGAGCGCACCTCCAACCGCAGCGCGCGCACCGAGCGCCTGAGCTACCCGGCCGCCATCGCCAAGAAGCCGCAGTTCGACTGGAGCAGCTACACGCCGGTCAAGCCGACGTTTACCGGCGCCAAGGTGCTGGACAATATCGACCTCAACGTCCTGGCCGAGTACATCGACTGGACACCGTTCTTCATCTCCTGGGACCTGGCCGGCAAGTTCCCGCGCATCCTCACCGATGAAGTGGTGGGTGAAGCGGCGACGGCGCTGTACGCCGACGCACAGGAAATGCTCAAGAAGCTGATCGACGAAAAACTCATCAGCGCCCGCGCGGTGTTCGGTTTCTGGCCGACCAACCAGGTGCAGGACGATGACCTGGAAGTCTACGGCGATGACGGCCAGCCGATTGCCAGGCTGCACCATTTGCGCCAGCAGATCATCAAGACCGACGGCAAGCCGAACTTCTCCCTGGCCGACTTCGTCGCGCCCAAGGACAGCGGCGTAACCGACTACATCGGTGGCTTTATCACCACCGCTGGCATCGGCGCTGAAGAAGTGGCGAAGGCCTACCAGGACGCCGGCGACGACTACAACTCGATCATGGTCAAGGCCCTGGCCGACCGCCTGGCCGAAGCCTGCGCCGAATGGCTGCACCAGCAAGTACGTAAGGAACACTGGGGCTACGCCAAGGACGAAGTGCTGGATAACGAAGCGCTGATCAAGGAGCAGTACAGCGGTATCCGCCCTGCCCCGGGTTACCCGGCGTGCCCGGACCACACCGAGAAGGCCCAGTTGTTCCAGCTGCTGGACCCTGAGGCCCAGGAGATGCACGCCGGCCGCAGCGGCGTGTTCCTGACCGAGCACTACGCGATGTTCCCGGCAGCGGCCGTCAGCGGCTGGTACTTCGCTCACCCGCAGGCGCAGTACTTTGCGGTGGGCAAGATCGACAAGGACCAGGTCGCCAGCTACACCGCCCGCAAGGAGCAGGACCTGAGCGTGACCGAACGCTGGCTGGCGCCGAACCTGGGTTACGACAACTAAGTTGTGGCGCGCTGGCCCGGGCGTCCAGCCGGCT
>NZ_JACARK010000059.1:0-10583 GCF_013386655.1 Pseudomonas sp. K5002
CGGAGTCGGTCAGGGTTTGAATCGACTCAAGGCCCGCATGATTGATCGCCGCGATGCCTTGCAGGGCTTGCCCCTGGCCGCGCCGGACCAGCAGGCGGTTGCTGGGGAAAATGCCGAAGTCCGCCGCGCCGGTCAGCAGGTGTTCAAGGGTGTCGCCACGGTAGGGGTCGTGCACCACCAACTCCACATCCAGGCCCAGCTCGGCGTACCAGCCGCGTTCCCGCGCCAGGTACAAACCCGCCGAATTCGGCCAGGGATGAAAGTACTCCAGCATTACCTTTACCGACACCATCGCTTGCTTCTCCAGCCTGCAGTCTTTTGATGGGGGCGATTTATAAGGGAGCAATCTGGTATATACCAATATCGTTTGTTGCTATGGATATAACCGGGACCAAAAAAAACCGCGGCCCAAGCCGCGGTTTTTTACTCATCGCCTGGGTCAATCGGCAACGATGGCGTACGTTTCGATTTCGACTTTCTGCCAGGGGCGCAGCATCGAATCCACCTGAATCAGGCTGCTGGCCGGGCGAATGGCGTCGAACACCTCGCTGTGTGCCTTGGCGACGGAGGCGGCATCGTTGATATCCCGCAGGTAGACCACGGTGCGCACTACGTCTTCAGGGCCCATGCCCGCCTCGGCCAACACCTTGTTGACGGTGACGAGAATGGCCTGGGCCTGTTCGTAAGCATTGCTGTGTTCGTAATCGGGTGAGGCGCAGGTGCCGGAGATGTGCAGGTGGTTGCCCACGCGAACGGCGCGGGAATAACCGAACACGTTTTCGTACTGACCGCCCGAGGAAATAGTTTGCCGCGCTGTGGTTTTACTGGTCATGGTGGTTCTCATGTTGGGAGGGGTTTACCGGTGGAGTCCTTTACGAACAGGATCGAAATCAGGCCGACCACGGCACCGCCGATCAGGTACCAGGCGGGAATCATCTGGTTGCCAGTGATCGATATCAGCCAGGTATTGATCAGCGGGGCCGTGCCTCCGAACAGCGAGACCGCGACGTTGTAGCTCAAGGCGAGGGCGCTGTAGCGCACGCGGGCCTTGAACAGCGAAGTCATGGTGGCCGGCATCGCTCCTTCAAAAAACAACTGGGCGAGGGTCAGGATCAGCAGGGCGGCCAGCAGCAACCCGACACTCTGGGTATGCAGCAGCATGAAGCAGGGGAACGCCATGACGATCAGCAGCACGCAGCCGGTAATGATCATCCGGTTCCGGCCCAGTCGGTCGGCCAGCAAGCCTGAAACCGGGATCAACACCAGCATGAACAGCGTCGCGGCCATCCCCAGGTTCCTGGCGAACGTATTGCTGTACCCGAGTACGTTTTCCAGATAACCCGGGATGTACCCGAGGATGATGTAGTAGGTCACGTTGAACACGGTGACCAGGCCCATGCATTGCAGGATTTTCGGCCATTCGTTGACCAGTAAGCTGAACAGGCTGGGTTCGGCGCCCGTCGCCTTTCGCAGTTTTTCGTTGGCCTGGATTTCCTTGAACACTGGTGTTTCTTCCAGGCCAAGGCGCAAGTAGAGGGCGATCAGGCCGAGCAGGCCGCCAATCGCAAAGGGCACGCGCCAGCCCCAGTCCTGCATGGCTTGTTCGCCCAGGCCCAGGGTAAACAGGCTGACCACTGCACCGCCCAGCAGGAACCCGGAGATATTGCCGAATTCCAGCCAACTGGTGAAAAAGCTGCGTCGCTCGTCCGGCGAATGCTCGGCGATGAACGTGCAGGAGCCGCCGTACTCGCCACCCGCCGACAGGCCCTGGAGCAGACGCATGAGAATCAACAGGACGGGCGCAAACAGGCCGATGCTCGCGTAACTCGGGATCAAGGCAATGGCGAAGGTTGCGACGGCCATCAGCGTGATGCTCAGCGACAGCGCCGTGCGCCGGCCAAACTTGTCGCCAATGGGACCGAATACCAGGCTGCCCAGTGGCCGAATCAGGAAGCCCGCCGCGAAGGTGGCGTAGATCGCCATCAACTGGGTGGTCGGGTTGTCGTTGTGGAAGAACGTCTTGCCGATGATGCCGGCGAGAGAGGAGTAGAGCGCAAAGTCGAACCATTCGACCATATTGCCCAGTGTCACGCCGACGACCGCTTTGGTCAGCCGTTTGCGTGAGGGTTCAGCCGATGCACGGTCGGCGGGAAACCCTTGATGAATCGAGGAAGCGTGAACTTCGCCCATGATATTGCCCTCTGGAATAATTGTAGTGAGGCAGCAGTCAATAGGGAGTGGCAGGCCCACGTCTGATGCGCGGGGCCTGCGGAGGCTGGGGTCATCGCATATACACGCCCCCGGCGATGCACAATGATTCGCCTGTTATGTAGGAGGGTTTGGCGCTCAGTTGCCAGACCCAGTCGGCGATTTCTTCGACCCGCGCGGCGCGTTTCAAGGGGATCGATTCGATGGCGGCCTCGATGCGCCCGCCGGCACGGGTGCCTTCGGTGTCCACCCAGCCCGGGGCCAGTGCGTTGACCACAATATTGTCGCCGGCCAGTTCGATGGCCAGGGAGCGGGTCATCGACACCACAGCAGCCTTGGAGGCGCTGTAGAGCAACTGGTTTTTCGACACGGTGAACGCATCCACCGAGGCGAAGAACACGATAGCGCCTCCGCCGGCGGCTTTCAGGTGACGGGTGCCGATACGTGCGATGTTCAGTGAGCCCAGCACGTTGATGTCGAATATCTTGCGGTACAGCGCTTCGCTGAAGCTATCCAGGGATGACGTGGGAAAGATCCCCGCCGCATTCACTACGGCTCGCAGCGGTGCCTTGCCGTCCAGGGCGGCATCGAGGGTACGGGCCAGTGTGGCCTCCTGGGTGATGTCGCCGACCACTGGCGAAAACAAGGGGCTCGCCGGCTGTGTGCTGGGTGTTACGTCCACAGCGACGACGTGCCAGCCTTCAGCCTGAAAGCGCTGTGCGACGGCCTGGCCCATGCCCGAGGACGTCCCGGTGACGATAACGCTGGAGTGCGGTGCAGTGTTCATAAGGGCTATCCGATCAGGCGTATTGAGGAAGAGGGGTGCCGGGTTGCAGAGCCAGTTCCAGCACATCCAGTTGGCGCTGGGTCTCCTGGTAGTTGCTCAGCCATTCGCGCTTGACGATATCGATGCGTGAGTCGGCCGGCTGCAACTGGGCAAACTTCGCCGCCAGGCTTTGCATGCCACGCTCGCGCAGGGTGAGAAAGCGCATCACTAGCCGGGTCTGCTCGCAATACACCGGCCATTGCGGGCCACGTGGGGCGCCCAGGCCGATGTAGAACAGGCCTTCCAGGTTGGTCGGCAAGGTCATCGCGGCGGTACGCAGCGGAACACCGTCGCGCCATTGCAGCAGGCGTTCATCGAGGAACGGCAGGCGCGTGTTGAAACCGGTAGCCCAGACGATGGTGTCGTAATCGACCTGGCTGCCATCGGTGAACGTGACAGTCTTGCCCTGGATGCTCTCGATACCCGGTGCGACCTTGATTCGGCCGTGCTGGATCCAGTACAGCAGCAAGGTGTTGACCACCGGCGGTTGCGCATCCAGGTCGTAGGTATCCGGTGCCGGTAGCCCGGGGTAATTCTTGTGGGTGCCGACGCTGGCCATGATCAGCATGTTCATGAGCATGTTCTGCTGTTCTGGCGGCAATTGCCCCAGCAGCGGCAGCTCGCCCCGGGGCAGGCCGAACAGGGTCTTGGGCTGGAACAGCTGGCCGCGTCGGATCGCAATGGTGGTGTCCAGGCGAGCCTGGGCGGCATCCACTGCGAGGTCGCATCCGGAGTTGCCAAACCCCACCACCAGCACCTTGCCTTGCACCTGCTGCACGTTGCGGTATTCGCCGGAGTGAATCGACACGCCGGTGAACCCCTTGCTTACTTGCGGGATCTTGCAATCCCACAGGTGACCGTTGGCCACCAGCACGCCGCTGTAGTGTTTGTGGGTGCCGTCTGCCAGGGTCACCTGCCAGCCCGCTTCGCCGTTCTCGTCCAGGGGCTTCAGGCTGCGCACTTCGGTGTTGAAGGTGATCTTTTCGCGTAGGCCGAAGGTGTCGGTGTAGGCGTTCATGTACGCCTTGACCTGATCGCGGCTCGGGTACACCGGATAGTCAGCGGGCATCGGGAACCCGTCAAAGAAGGAACTGCTCTTGGGGGTGATCAGGTGCAAGGCATCGTAGTCGCTGTTCCAGTGACCGCCGATGTTCGCGGACTTTTCGAAGCAGTCCACCTCGAAACCGGCATCGGTCATGGTCTTCAGCGCCGCCAGCCCTGCGGCCCCGGCACCAATGATGCAGTAGTGATTGGACATGCTGGCTCCCCATTCAAGCGCCTGTTGTGGCGTCGGTGGCTGGAGTATCCCGCTCGGCAAGAGGTGGATGAATGGGCTAAGTCATGTGTTTCCTATAGGTGATCCCTATGGCTAGAGCGTCTCCAGGTGCGCATACAGGTTCTGGATGCGGCTCAAGTGGCTGCGCATCAGGTTGATCAGCACCCGGGTGGGCGGCGAAATAGGCGTGTCGTGGCGATGGATAAAGCCGAATACCTCGAAGATCGCCGGGCTGATCGGCACCCAGCCCAAGCGATCATTGAAGCCCAGCTGATGCAGGATCGGGCGCGTGGCAATCACATCGCCGAGTCCGCGCGCAGCCAGCTCGAAGCCGGTGATCTGGTGCTCCACTTCGATGATCGGGTCCAGCACCTCGCCGCCCTTGGACGCCAATTGCCCCAACAACCGGCGAATCGGGTCGGCGGTGCGCCAGCGCGCCTCGGTGAGAATCAACGGTGCCACCGCCAGGTCGCTGATGGTTTTCGGGCCCTTGAGTCGCTCCGGGTCGGCACTGATATAGCCGACCTGGGCCGACCAGACCGGCTCGCTGACGGTCAGGTTCTGCTGCTTGATCGGCAGCATCACCAGCCCCGCTTCAATTTCGCCCTGGCTCACCAGCTCGGCGATTTCCGAGGAGTTATAGCCGACGATCTTGATCCGCATATCCGGGTGCTGGGTGCGGAACTGCTCGATCAGGTCCGTGAGGAAATAGTGGTGGGCGGTGCCGAAGGTGCCAAAACTGGCCACGCCACCGGACAGTTCACGCACAGCCTGCACCGCTTCATAGCCCTGGCGTGCTGACGTCACCATGCCTTGTGCAAATGGCTGCAGGCGGCGTCCGGCTTCGGTGAGCATCAGTCGGCGATTGGTGCGGATGAACACGTGGGTACCCAGGTGCTCCTCCAGCCGCAGGATCTGCTCGGACAATGAGGGTTGGGAAATATGCAGGCTTTCCGCCGCCTTGGAGAACGTACCGTGCTCGATGGCGGCGAGAAAGTAGTTGAGCTGTTGTAAGGTCATCGCGCTGAACCGTTACCTGTTTGGCTCAACATGACACAGATCAAAGCTGTCGCGAAGAATCAATCACGCCACACGGGCATGCCATGTTCGTCAATTGTCCAGTGCGGGTGGCGCGGTCGCAGGCAGACGCCACCTACCCAGCGTTCTTCCGTTGCATGATCCGGCCAGTAGGCTGCGCCGTTCAGAACCTGGCGACCCAGCGCAGTCAGCGCCAACACCCGCTGTGGCCATGGCAACTGGGCCCCGGACTCGATCAACAGGGGATTCTCGCCATCGATCAACGGCCGCATCAGCGCATGAAACATCATGTCTCCCAGGTACGGCAGCGGTTCACGCTTGCCCATGAGCTCGGCGAACACCCGGCCAAACGGCACCGGCCCGGCTTCATCCACGTATTGCAGGGACAGGCGCTCGGTCAGGGACAAACCGTCCTGCACACCTGGTAACTCCTGCAACTGTCGACGCAACGCCGGGGCCAGGAAGGGCAGGGAGGTGGAGCTACTCCGGGCCAGTTCCGCCAGCTTGATCGGCGAGCTGGCGCAATACGCCAGCCAGGCCTGTCGCGCCAGTTGCAGCATGTCCTCGTCGACCTGTCGGCGCTGCGGCCACAACCACGCCAATACTTCAGGCGCCAGTTGGCCGATGCCGATAAAACGCTGCACGCCGGGGATACGATCGACTTCGATCAACTCCAGTTTTTCAGGCAGATGCTCAAGCCCAGCCAGCGCGCGAATCAGGAACAACTGATCGTACGCATCCGCCTCACACCACAACACGCTGTGGCCGGCGCTGCCCAGTTGTTCAAGATGGTGATATTCGTCCGCATGCCGGCGCGCCACTTCTGCCTCATCCATGGCAAACACCTGGCTGATATAGCGGCTGCGAACGACCTGGTATTGCTCGGCTGGCAGGTCCTGGACCGGGCCCATGCACAGCGGATCAATCAGCATCCGAAAGTGCCCCTTGAACCCCGCCACGCCCAGGCTGTGGGCGATATCGTTGCCGCAGCGCCAGTGGGTGGTGCGGGCTTCATCGCTGGCGTCGAAACCTGGATGGCGGGCGGCAAAATCCACCGCATCGACGTGGGCCTTGAGCTTGGGCCAGCTGGGAAAACCGAGTTCCTTGGCGATCGACCATTGGGCATCGGATAAGGTCGGGGTTGCGGCGGCATCGGCGCTTTTCAGGCGCTGCAAAAGTTCCTTGGCGCGCTTGCGCTGCTGCTCAAGGTTGATACGGCCGTTAGTGGACGAGAATGATTGCGACATACGATCTCCTTGTACAAACCTTGTCCGCTTTAAGGTTGGGAGTCGTAGAAATGTGATATTCAGTCAAGGTCTTGGGCGCAGCCCTTTCCGCGGATGGTGGCGTAGATGGCGCCAGGCGGGAAATATAGGCAGTGCAATGATTGATTGCAAGCCGCCCGGTGGATCGCGCCGGGGTTTTGCACAGGAGACGTTCATGAAAGTTGGTGTGATTTCCGATACCCACGGCTTGCTCCGTGCCGAGGCCCTGGCGGCCCTGGAAGGGTGCGAGCAGATTGTTCACGCCGGGGACATCGGTAGCCCGGAGATCCTTGAGTTGCTGGCCTCGATTGCGCCATTGCATGTGGTGCGCGGCAATAACGACCTCGACGCCGCGTGGGCAGAGCATTTGGCTGACCGGCTGGATTTTGACCTGAACGGCTGGCGGGCGTTGCTGGTGCATGACATTGCCGATGTGCCGAAGGAGCTTGATCCGGGCATCCGGCTGGTGATCACTGGCCACTCTCACAAACCATTGATCGAGTGGCACGGCGAGCGGCTGTTTCTCAACCCTGGCAGTGCAGGGCGGCGACGTTTCAAGTTGCCGGTGACCCTGGCGTTGCTTGAGGTGCGCGAGAAATCCATCAAGCCGCGCCTGGTGTCGCTGGAGCCCAAGCGCTGAAGAACGCTGAGGCGAGGGAGCTTGTTGTGGCGAGGGAGCTTGCTGTGGTGAGGGAGCTTGCTCCCGCTGGGCTGCGCAGCAGCCCCAAGAAATTAACGGTGATTTTTCAGGTGTATCGCAGTGGCTTTATTGGGGCCGCTTCGCCGCCCAGCGGGAGCAAGCTCCCTCGCCACGGGGGACGTGCCCTGTCTTACCATTTGCGTCTGAATCAGGAACAAGGATCATCAACGCCATGAGCGTATTAGTCGAAACCCGGGCGCTCACGCGGATGGACGAGCGCCGCCAGCTGCAACTGCTGCAGCCCACGAACTTCCAGCTGCACCGCGCCGACCGCCTATCCATCACCGGTTCATCGGGCTCCGGCAAAAGTGTATTCCTTCGGGCACTCGCCTTGCTCGACGCGCCCACCTCAGGGGATATCCTCTGGAACGGGCAGCCCATCGCCAACGCGCAAGTCCCGCAGTATCGCAGCCGCATCAGCTACCTCTCCCAACGCCCGGCGCTGATCGAAGGCACGGTGGAAGACAACTTGCGTTTCCCCTACAGCCTCAAGGCCTTGCATCACCTGAGTTTCGACCCGCAGGCGGTCAAGGCGCTGCTGGCCCACGCGGGCAAGGAATCGGGTTTTCTGGCAAAAAATGCCGGGGATTTATCCGGTGGTGAGTCCCAGGTGGTGTCACTGATCCGTACCCTGCAACTCAATCCCGATGTGTTGTTGCTGGACGAACCTACCGCCGCTCTCGACCCGGCATCGTCCGGGGAGGTCGAGGCGTTGATCAGTGCCTGGGCCGAAGCGGATAGCGCTCACGCCTATATCTGGGTGTCCCACGACCTTGAGCAGGCGCAACGCATGAGCACCACCCATTTGCATATGGACGCCGGCGTGCTGACGGGGGCCGTGCAGCCATGAATTATCACGACCTCACAGCACTGGACATGGCCATCGCCGCCTCGCTGATCCTGATCAACGGTGCGCTGTCGCTGTTGTTGCGGCTGGGGCTGGAGCGTCAGCTGTTCTGGGCGGCTGTGCGCACGGTGGTGCAGTTGTTGGCGATCGGTTACCTGCTGGGCTGGGTCTTTGAATTTGCCTACTGGTATGTGGTGCTGCCGCTGATGTGCCTGATGACTCTGATCGCCGGGCTCTCGGCTGCCGGGCGTGGGAAGCGGACCTATGCGGGGCAGCGGGCCGACAGTATTGTGTCGGTGTGGGGCAGTTCCTGGTTGGTGACGGCTGTTGGCCTGTTCGCGATTATCCGGATTCACCCGTGGTACGAGCCGCAGTATGCGATTCCGATCCTTGGGATGATTCTGGGTAATACGCTTACCGGGGTGTCTCTGGGGATTGAGCGTATGACTCAGGAGCTGACCTCCGGTCGCAATACCATCGAGATGATTCTGGCCCTCGGTGGTTCACGCTGGGAGGCGGCGCAGGATGCGATTCGCCAGGCTGTGCGGGCCGGGATGATTCCGACGCTGAACCAGATGACGGTGGTGGGGATTGTGAGCTTGCCGGGGATGATGACTGGCCAGGTGCTGGCCGGGGAAAGTCCGGTGGACGCGGTGCGTTATCAGATTGTGATTATGTTTTTGATCGCTGCGTCGTCGGCGTTGGGCACGGTAGGTGCGGTGTTGCTCACCTACCGTCGACTGTTTTCAGCCAGCCATCGTTTCCTGCGGTTCAGGCTCGAAGAGCGGGTGTAGCGCAGGCACCATCGGATCCCCAAAATGCACCGCAACCCTGTGGGAGCTGTCGAGATCCGGTTCAATCACCCACACCAAAATCCAGCAACACCTTCATCGCCTGGCTCTTGTCCGCCGCCAGTTCAAACGCCTGCACCGCCTCGCTGAACGGCACGGTGTGGGAGATCACCGGACGCACATCAATCACCTGGCGATTGAGCAAATCCACCGCCTGGGCAAACTCCGAATGGAAGCGGAAGGTGCCCCGCAAGTCGATCTCCCTGCTCACCAGCATATTCAACGGCAGCGAGACCTCGCCACCCAGACCGACCGTCACCAGCACGCTGCGCGGGGCCATGCACTCCAGGCCGTTGCGCAGGGCCTGGGCGCTGCCGGAGACTTCGAACATCACGTCGAAGTAGCCTTTTTCGGCGATATACCGCTTCAACGCGTCGGCGTCTTCCGCCAGGTTATGAGTACGGCTGGCGCCCATTTTTTCGGCGCAGGCCAAGGGCCCGGCAGCCAGGTCCACCGCAACAATTTCCCTCGCGCCCGCTGCCCGCAGGCTGCCGATCAACAGGTTGCCGATGGGCCCGCACCCGGTGACCAATACCCGTTTGCCGAACACCACCCCGGCACGCTGGATGGCATGCAAACCCACAGACAACGGTTCAGCCATTGCACCCTCGGCAAGGCTCACATGATCGGCCAGCGGGTGCGCCTGGTGCGTTTCGATCACCAGGCTTTGTTGAAACGCACCCTGCACGTGAGGAAAGGGCATCGCGCTGCCGTAGAAACGCATGTTCAGGCAATGGTTCGGCAGCCCTTGATGGCAATAACGGCAACCCCCGCAAGGCCGCGACGGCGAGACCGACAAGCGTTGGCCAATCTTGAACGGCCCGTCTTCACGGCCCACCGCCTCGATCACCGCCGACACTTCGTGGCCGAGCACCATCGGCTCGCGCAACCGCACGGTGCCGAAGCCGCCGTGCTGGTAGTAATGCAGGTCCGAGCCGCAGATCCCGCCCCGGGCAATGCGCACCCGCAGTTGGTCGGGCGTCAGTGCCTGGGGTTCGGTTTGCGGTTCTACCCGCAGGTCTTTCGAGGCATGGCAGACAATCGCGTGCATGAAATTCTCCAGGTTACAGCGAGGCGGTGATGCCACCGTCCACGTACAGGATATGACCGTTGACGAAACTTGCCGCGTCGCTGGCAAGGAATACCGCAGCGCCCGCCAGTTCGGCGACGTCACCCCAGCGCCGGCTCGGTGTGCGCTGCACCAGCCAGTCGCTGAATTCGGGGTTGGCCACCAGGTTGGCGTTCAGTTCGGTCTTGAAATAGCCGGGGCCGATGCCATTGACCGTCAGCCCGTGGGGGCCCCAGTCGATGGCCATGCCTTTTGTGAGCATTTTCAGCGCGCCTTTGCTGGCGGCATACGGGGCGATGCCCGGGCGCCCCAGTTCGCTTTGCACCGAGCAGATATTGATGATGCGCCCCCGCTTGCGCGGGATCATCGCCCGGGCCACGGCCTGGCCGACCAGGAAGGCGCTGTCCAGGTTGGTGCTCATCAACTCGCGCCAGTGGGTTTCGCTGTAGTCCTCCAGCGGCCCGCGACGTTGCATGCCCGCGTTGTTGACGAGGATGTCCAGC
>NZ_JACARK010000588.1:0-8512 GCF_013386655.1 Pseudomonas sp. K5002
CGGGTTCCGACCAGATGACCGCCCGCGCCCTGCGCCGTGAACGCTCCGGCAGCGCCGATGATTTCCCGGAAGACGTGGCTGAACTGATGGCCTACCTCGGCCCGCGCACTCCGGACCAGCGAGTGATCGCCGTACCCGGCACCGGCACCAACGTCCCGGTATGGCTGCTGGGTTCAAGCCTGTTCAGTGCGCAACTGGCAGGCGAACGCGGTTTGCCTTACGCCTTTGCCTCACATTTCGCACCGCGCCTGATGCATGAAGCGATTCGCGTCTATCGCAACCACTTCAAGCCTTCGGCCGTGCTGGACAAGCCCTATGTGATGCTCGGCATCCCGCTGGTGGCCGCCGACACCGATGAGCAAGCCGACTACCTGGCCACCTCGGTGTACCAGCGAATTCTCGCGCTGATGCGTGGGCAAAGCCTGGTGCAGCGCCCGCCGGTCAAGACCATGGACGGCCTGTGGCTGCCCCATGAGAAAGACGCCGTGGGCAGTTTCCTCGGCCTGGCCATGGTGGGCAGCCCGCAGAAGATCCGCGCCAAGCTGGAGGTCCTGGTGGAGCAGACCGGCGCTGATGAGCTGATCTTTACCTGTGACCTGTACGAGCACGCCGACCGGATTCATTCCTACGAGCTGCTGGCGCAGGTCATGAAGGGCTGAATCCAGGAGTGAGGCGGGACGCAGAGCATCCCAGGCTTCAT
Organism: Pseudomonas sp. K5002; assembly: GCF_013386655.1. NCBI lineage: Bacteria > Pseudomonadati > Pseudomonadota > Gammaproteobacteria > Pseudomonadales > Pseudomonadaceae > Pseudomonas > Pseudomonas sp. K5002. The sequence continues at coordinate 701 of NZ_JACARK010000588.1, forward strand.
TCCCACGCGGAGCGAGGTATCGCAGGCATAAAAAAACCGACGCACTTGCGTCGGTTTTTTACGTCTGCAACACGGGATCACCCGCGCTTGTAGGCGATTTCCTTGGTACCGGCTTCACAGCTGCCGACAACCGTGTGGTCACTAGGTGCAGCACCTTTGTCCACGATTTCCAGGGAGTAGCCCGAAGCGCCTTTCGCGTCGATTTTCGCCGCGATCTCGCTTTTCAGCTCTTCACAAGGCTTGCCCGCCGCCAGGGCCGTGCCCGCAATGCTCAACAAACCTACCGCCAACAAAAAGTTCTTCATCCGTCACTTCCTTGGGTTGATCGAAAGGAAGCACGTCGCCGCTCGTCACGTCGACGTGCCTAAAGGTTGTAGCGGAGTTTATGGCAATCGGCCAGCGCGCAAGTTCAACCGGCTCAATCAACTACTGGCAATTCGGAACCCCACCTTGAGGGTCACCTGGAAATGCGCGGCCTTGCCGTCCTTGATATGACCGCGGGTTTCGGTCACTTCAAACCACTCCAAGTGCTTGATGCTCTTGCTGGCTTCAGCCAGGGCATTGTTGATGGCCTCCTCGATGCTGGTCGCGGAAGAGCCCACCAGTTCGACTTTCTTGTAGGTGTGATGATCACTCATAAGTTTTTCTCCTGGGGTCGTTAATCAAGACTAGCAGTGAATTCTCGTACTGCTTCTGGCGGCTATTGCGATGTGAAAGTTCAGATTTACTGCACTTTCTGAAACCGCCGCAGTCGGAAACAACACACGCCACTCAATCACTCCAGGAGAGCCCACATGGCCAACACCTCTTTACGCAAAGCGTCATTGGAAAGCATGGAAGCCGAGATTTCGAGCCTGCTCAAATCTTTGGAAAGCCTCAAGGACGATGCGTCTGACGAGTCGCGCAAAACCCTGAAGGCCCTGAAAAGCAATGCCGAGAACGCTCTCAAGCATTCCCGCCACCTGATCAGCGATGCCTACGAAGAAAGCAAAGTCAAAATCCGCGAAACCGGTGTTGCAACACGGGACTACGCGCAAGAGCATCCATGGACTACCGCCGGTGTCGCCGTCGGCGCGCTGGGTCTGCTGGCGGCTTACTTGCTGTGCAAACGCGGCGACTAAACGTCCTGGCGCGCAAGCTCAGCCTTGAGCCACTGCGCCAGTTGCCCGGCGCGCCCATCTGCGGCGCGCTTGGGTAGCCACAACGCCAGTTGCGCCGGGGTTTCACTGAAACCCCACGGCGCAACCAGGCGACCCGCTCGCAGGTCCTCTGCCACCAGCGGCTCAGGCGCAATTGCTACCCCCAGCCCGGCCACCGCCGCCTCCAGCAAATAATACAAATGCTCAAACCCCTGACCGTACTTCAACGCGCCAGCGTCGATCCCATGGTGCTGCGCCCAGCTGGGCCAGGCTTGCGGGCGTGAGGTAGTGTGCAACAGGGCCTCACTCAGCAGCGCCTCGGGAGGCGCCTGGCGCAATCGCTCGTAATGGGCAAAACGCGGGCTCATGACCGGGCCGATGCGTTCGCTGGCCAATTCGTACACCTGCATATCCGCCGGCCATGGAGGTTCGGCGAACACCAGCAGCGCGTCCAGGCCGGGGCGGCGTGGGTCAAGATCGCCTTCACCCGCCGACAGATGCAGGCGCAAATCCGGCAACTCGGCGTTCAGGCGCCCCAGACGCGGAATAAACCAGCGCGCCAGCAGGCTGCCGGAGCAGCCGAGCACAAACGGCGCATCGGCACTGCTTTGCGTGAGCTCGGCGCAGGTGTCCCTCAGTCGCTCGAAGGCCTCGAAACTCGCATCCCGCAGACGAATGCCGGCATCTGTGAGTTTGAGGCCGCGCCCGTCCTTGGCGAACAGGCTTACACCAAGGTGTTCTTCCAACACCTTGAGCTGCCGACTGACCGCACCATGGGTCACGTGCAGTTGCTCAGCGGCCTGGCTAACGCTGTTCAGGCGCGCAGTCGCCTCAAAAGCGCGCAAGGCATTCAGCGGTGGGAGGTCTCGGCTCATCTGTGAGTTTTCCTGACAGGTTGTGGCGATCTTATCGGTTTTCACGTGGAAGCGTCAGGGGTAGAGTGACCGTCATTGCCTCTTACACATTTTCTACCTGGAGCGTCCCATGACTCAGACCCAGACCGATTTACGCAACGGCCCGGATGCCAATGGCCTGTTTGGTTCGTTCGGCGGCCGCTACGTGGCGGAAACCCTGATGCCATTGATCCTTGACCTGGCCCGCGAATACGAAGCGGCCAAGATCGATCCGGCCTTCAACGAAGAACTGGCCTACTTCCAGCGCGACTACGTCGGACGCCCAAGCCCGCTGTACTTCGCCGAGCGCCTGACCGAGTTCTGCGGTGGCGCCAAGATCTACCTCAAGCGCGAAGAGCTGAACCACACCGGCGCCCACAAGATCAACAACTGCATCGGCCAGATCCTGCTGGCGCGGCGCATGGGTAAAAAACGCATCATCGCCGAGACCGGCGCCGGCATGCACGGTGTGGCCACCGCCACCGTCGCCGCGCGTTTTGGCCTGCAATGCGTGATCTACATGGGCACCACCGACATCGAGCGCCAGCAGGCCAACGTATTTCGCATGAAGCTGCTGGGCGCTGAAGTGATCCCGGTGGTCGCCGGCACCGGCACCCTGAAAGACGCGATGAACGAAGCCCTGCGTGACTGGGTCACCAACGTCGACAGCACCTTCTACCTGATCGGCACCGTGGCCGGTCCGCACCCGTACCCAGCCATGGTTCGCGACTTCCAGGCCGTGATCGGCAAGGAAACCCGTACCCAGCTGCAGGCCCAGGAAGGCCGTCTGCCCGACAGCCTGGTGGCGTGCATCGGCGGCGGTTCCAATGCCATGGGCCTGTTCCATCCGTTCCTGGATGACACCAGCGTCGAGATCATCGGCGTTGAAGCGGCCGGCTACGGCATCGAGACCGGCAAACACGCGGCCAGCCTCAACGGCGGCGTACCGGGCGTACTGCACGGCAACCGTACCTTCCTGTTGCAGGACGACGATGGCCAGATCATCGACGCCCACTCGATTTCCGCCGGCCTCGACTACCCGGGCATCGGCCCTGAACACGCCTGGTTGCACGACATCGGCCGCGTCCAGTACACCTCGGTGACCGACGACGAAGCCCTCGACGCCTTTCACAAATGCTGCCGCCTGGAAGGGATTATTCCTGCACTGGAAAGCGCCCACGCCCTGGCCGAAGTGTTCAAACGCGCGCCGACCTTGCCGAAAGATCACTTGATGGTGGTCAACCTGTCCGGCCGTGGCGACAAAGACATGCAAACCGTGATGCACCACATGGAACAGTCCAAGCAGGAGAAACACTGATGAGCCGCCTGCAAACACGTTTTGCGCAACTGAAAGAACAAAACCGCGCCGCCCTGGTGACCTTCGTCACCGCCGGTGACCCGGGTTATGACACCTCGCTGGCGATCCTCAAGGGCTTGCCGGCGGCCGGCGCCGATGTAATCGAGCTGGGCATGCCGTTCACCGACCCGATGGCCGATGGCCCGGCCATTCAACTGGCCAACATCCGCGCACTGACCGCCAAGCAGAACCTCACGAAAACCCTGCAAATGGTTCGCGAGTTCCGCGAGGGCAACAGCGACACGCCGCTGGTGCTGATGGGCTACTTCAACCCGATCCACATGTACGGCGTGCCACGCTTTATCAGCGACGCAAAAGAAGCCGGCGTCGACGGCCTGATCGTGGTCGACATGCCGCCGGAACATAACGGCGAGCTGTGCGACCCGGCCCAGGCTGCCGGTATCGACTTTATCCGCCTGACCACGCCGACCACCGACGACGTGCGCCTGCCGACCGTGCTCAACGGCAGCTCAGGGTTTGTGTACTACGTGTCGGTGGCCGGTGTGACCGGTGCCGGTGCCGCGACCCTGGAACACGTCGAAGAGGCCGTGACCCGTCTGCGTCGGCATACCGACCTGCCGATCAGCATCGGTTTCGGCATCCGCACCCCGGAGCAGGCCGCTGCAATCGCCCGCCTGGCAGACGGTGTGGTGGTGGGGTCGGCACTGATCGACCACATCGCCAACGCCAGCAATGATCAACAGGCCATCGACGGTGTATTGACCCTGTGCTCTGCGCTGTCGGAAGGTGTACGTAACGCCCGTAAGTAAGCGGCTCGTAAGCGGTAGGTAAAGTTCCTGATACAGAGGAATCATGCTGGCAAATCAGTACCTAAGCTAACAAGACCAAGGGATTTCGAACCCGGTTCGAAATCCCTTTTTTGTTCGTGCAGTACTGAGGAAACAGCCCCATGAAAATCCCCAAACGTTTGATTGCAGGTGTAGGCGTGCTGGTGCTTGGCGCCAGCGCCCTGGTCCAAGCTGCGCCCTATGATCAGGGTGGCGGACCTGACCGTGGTGGCCCACAGGGCCAGCACGATCAACGTGGCGATGACCATCGCGGGCCGCAGGACAACCACCGTGGTGGGCCGCCTCAGGACTTTGGTCCTGTGAGACAGGTCATCCGCGACAACCATGGCGACTTCCGCCGTGGCGCGCCGCCGCCTCCCGGCATCCACCTGGTGCGCGGCCAGCGCCTGCCGCCAAACTACTATGGTGAGCGTCTGGACCCACGGGCGCTGGGCCATCTGCCGCAATACCCTGGTTATGAATGGCGCCGTTCGGGTGGGGACATCGTGTTGATCGCCGTTGGCACCAGCATCGTCTACCAGATTCTGGATGGCGCGCTGTACTAGAGCCGCACTGCTTTTGTGGTGAGGGAGCTTGCTNNCCCAAAATCCTGGGAGCGCTGCGCACTCCAGCGGGAGCAAGCTCCCTCGCCACACCAGCTCCCTCGCCGCAGCAGTCGCCTAAATCTCGATACGCTCGACCTTGCCGACCAACAAGATGTAGGACAACGCACCCAACAACGCCAGCACCGCGATATACGTAATCGCCGGTGCAAACGAATCCCCTGTCGCCAGAAAGCCAATCACGATCGGCGTGGTAATCGCCGACAGATTGCCGATGAAGTTGAACACCCCTCCGGTCAGCCCCAGCAGCCTTGCCGGCGCCAGGGTCGACACCAATGACCAGGTGATCGACGCCAGACCATTGCCGAAAAATGCCACCGCCAGAAACGCAATCACCCACGCCGTGGAATCAACAAAGTTGGCGCCGATGATCGCCGTGGAAATCAACAGCCCGCCAATGATCGGCAACTTGCGCGCAAACCCCACGGACGCTCCCCGGCGAATCAGCCAATCGGAAAACAGCCCCGAACACAGCACCCCGACAAACGCCGCCAGAAACGGCAGCGACGCCAGCAGGCCGGACTTGATGAAGTCCATGCCGCGATATTTCACCAGGTAGGTGGGAAACCACGTCAGGAAAAACCACAACGTGGAATTCAGGCAGAACTGCCCCAGGTAGATCCCCCACAGCTTGCGCTTGCTCAACACGATGCCGAGGTCGACCCAGCTGAACGGCGCCTTGGCCGCCTGCGCCTGGATGTCCACCAACCCGCCGCCTTCGCGGATCAGCTCGATTTCCGCCGCATTCGCGCCTTTGAAATCCCGTGGCTCGCGGTACACCGCGTACCAGATCAACGCCCACACAATGCCCACGCCGCCGGTGGCGACAAACACCATGTGCCAGCCAAAAGTGTGTTGCAGCCAGGCCAACACCGGCGTGAGAAACGCCAGCCCGACAAATTGCCCGGAGGTATAAACGCCGATCGCCGTGGCCCGTTCACGCTCGGGGAACCAAGTGGTGACCACGCGGCTGTTGATCGGGTAGGCCGGGGCCTCCAGGGCGCCCACCGCCATGCGCAATATGAACAGCGCGATGAAGCTGGCGGCGAAACCGAGCATCACCGTGGCCACCGACCACAGCAGCAGGGCGACGCTGTAGAGAATGCGCGGCGGCACCCGGTCCACCAGCCAGCCGCCGGGAATCTGCATGGCCGCGTAGGTCCAGCCGAACGCGGAGAAGATCAACCCGACATGCACCGGGTCGATCCCCAGCTCGCTGGTCAGGGCCGGAGCGGCAATCGACAGGTTGCTGCGGTCCAGGTAGTTGATCACCACGGTGATGAACAGCAGCACCATGATGAAGAAACGCTTTCGGCTGGGCGTGACTAAAGAAGCCTGCCCGGTGAAGGACTCGGATTGCATGGGGGTTGCCTCTTCTTATGGTTATTGAGGACAGGTCTTACTGAAGAAACCGAATCAAATGTGGGAGCGGGCTTGCTCGCGAAAGCGGTCTACCAGCAGCGGAGGTGTTGACTGACACTCCGCCTTCGCGAGCAAGCCCGCTCCCACATTGATTGGGTTTTCATCTCAAATTCGCGGTGTTTACCACTCCGCGAAGCTGCCGTCGGCATGCCGCCAGATCGGATTGCGCCAGCGATGCCCGATGGCCGCGCGTTCGATCACGTATTCCTCGTTGATCTCGATGCCCAGGCCTGGCCCGTTGGGGATTTTCACAAAGCCCTGGTCGTAGTCGAAAACACCCGGATCGCGCACGTAATCCAGCAGGTCATTGCTCTCGTTGTAGTGAATGCCCAGGCTCTGTTCCTGGATGAACGCGTTGTAGCAAACCGCATCCAGCTGCAGGCACGCTGCCAGGGCAATCGGGCCGAGCGGGCAGTGCAGGGCAAGGGCCACGTCGTAGGCTTCGGCCATGTTGGCAATCTTGCGGGTTTCGGTGATACCGCCGGCGTGGGAAGCATCCGGCTGGATGATGTCGACGTAGCCTTCGCTGAGCACGCGCTTGAAGTCCCAGCGCGAGAACAGGCGCTCGCCGAGGGCAATCGGGGTGCTGGTGAGCGGCGCCAGTTCTTTCAGCGCTTCGTAGTTTTCGCTGAGCACCGGTTCTTCGATAAACATCAGTTTGTAGGGGTCGAGTTCCTTCATCAGCACCTTGGCCATGGGTTTGTGCACCCGGCCATGGAAGTCGACGCCGATGCCGACGTTCGGACCGACCGCATCCCGCACGGCGGCGACGTTGGCCAGGGCCTGGTCGACTTTTTCGAAGCTGTCGAGAAATTGCAGCTCTTCGGTGCCGTTCATTTTCACCGCAGTAAAACCACGGGCCACGGCTTCATTGGCGGCGCGGGCAGTGTCGGCCGGGCGGTCGCCACCGATCCACGAATACACGCGGATCTTGTCGCGCACCTGGCCACCCAGCAAGTCGCTGACCGACACGCCGAGGGCCTTGCCCTTGATGTCCCACAGCGCCTGGTCGATACCGGCGAGAGCGCTCATATGGATCGCGCCGCCACGGTAGAAACCGCCTCGATAGAGCACGGTCCAGATGTCCTCGATATTGCGTGGGTCCTTGCCGATCAAGTAGTCGGACAATTCCTCGACGGCGGCAGCCACGGTATGGGCGCGGCCCTCGACAACGGGCTCGCCCCAACCAGTCACGCCCTGGTCGGTTTCAACCTTGAGGAAGCACCAGCGCGGCGGGACGATGAAGGTGGTCAGTTTGGTGATTTTCATCTTCTTATCTCTCTTGTAGATGGAGAACGCTGATCAGCCCAAGGCATGCCAGGCGGCGACGTAGGCCTGGGCGTTGCTCGCCACTTGGGCGACGCTCATGCCCGGCTTGAATAACCCGGAGCCCAGCCCGAAGCCCTTGACGCCCGCGTCGAAAAATACCTGCATGTTGTCCGGAGTGACGCCGCCCACCGGCAGCAGCACGGTGCCGGCGGGCAGCACTGCGAGCCAGGCCTTGACCACCGCCGGGCCCATTTGCTCGGCCGGGAACAGCTTCAGCACGTCGGCGCCTTCGGCCAGCGCGGCAAACGCTTCGGTGGGCGT
>NZ_JACARK010000589.1:0-1160 GCF_013386655.1 Pseudomonas sp. K5002
GCCACAGCAAGCTCCCTCACCACAGAAGCTCCCTTGCCACAGCAAGCTCCCTCACCACAGAAACTCCTTCGCCATACCGGTGCTATTCTGGCGGTTCATGCCGCCATGCCTGTTTCTGATGAACAACAAGAAAGATACCGTGCCCCTACCTGAAGACCTGCGGGTTTTCCTGACCGTGATCCGCAAGGCCGGCTTCGCTGCGGCTGCCGACGAGCTGGGTTTGTCCCCGGCCTACGTCAGCAAGCGTATCCAGATTCTCGAAACCACCCTCGCCACCCGCCTGCTGCACCGCACCAGCCGCCGTATCGCCCTGACCGAAGATGGCGAGCGTGTGCAGCGCTGGGCCGTGCGGATTCTCGAAGACTTCCAGCAGTTGTCCGATGAGCTTTCCGACGCCCACGACAGCCCGCGCGGCCACCTGCATTTGTGCAGCAGCTTCGGTTTCGGCCGTAACCATGTGGCACCGGCCTTGTCGCTATTGGCCGAACAATACCCGGACCTGGAGATTCGCCTGGACCTGTTCGACCGGGTGGTGGATATCGTCAGCGAGGGTTTCGACCTGGAGATTCGCGTGGGCGACGACATCCCCGGGCAACACATCGGTCGCCGGCTGGTGAGTAACCGGCGGGTGCTGTGTGCGGCGCCCGCCTACCTCGAACGCCGTGGTGTGCCGCAGCACTTGAGCGACCTGGAACAGCACGACTGCCTGGTGCTCAAGGAGCGCGACAACGCGTTTGGCATCTGGCACCTGGAGCGCGATGGCGTGCAGGACAGCGTGCGCGTGCGCGGGCCGTTGTCGTCGAATAACGGCGAGATCGTCTTGCAATGGGCCCTGGACGGGCGCGGCGTGTTGCTGCGTTCGATGTGGGATGTGAAGCCGCTGCTGGAGCAAGGGAAACTGGTGCAGGTGCTGCACGACTACACCCAGAGCGCCAACGTGTGGGCGGTGTACCCGACGCGGCTGGCCTACTCCGGGAAGTTGCGGGCGTGTGTGGAGTTTTTGCAGGAGCACTTCAAGGGGTTGTCGATTTAGCGTGCCGGGTTTGAGTACATATCCGTTGCTGCGGTAACGGCCGCTGACGGTTCTGCTCTTACAGCGGCCTACCGGCCGGCTTGAGTGTTGTAGAGCAAAAAGCCAAATCAAAAGCGGGCACGGTCCA
>NZ_JACARK010000589.1:1200-1967 GCF_013386655.1 Pseudomonas sp. K5002
GGCCGAACGCAGGCAGTGCGCAGCAGCCAACCTGCAACTACAGCCCCATCACCCGAGCCAAGGATTGGCCGCCAAATGCTCACGCTCAAACGCCTTGATCTGCTCACTGCGCTGCAACGTCGTGCCAATAGCATCCAACCCCAACAACAACGCAGTCTTGCGCAACGTATCGATCTGGAACGCAATCACCTGCCCGTCCGCCAAAAGGATCTCCTGCGCCTCCAGGTCCACACTGATCTGCGCCTGCTCAGGCTGACTCACCATCTGCCCCAACCGCTGCAACACAGCCTCCTCCAGCGTGATCAACAACACCCCGTTACGCTGGCAGTTGTCATAGAAAATCCCCGCAAAGCTGCTGCCGATCAACGCGCGAATACCCATCTGCTTCAAGCCCCACACCGCATGCTCCCGGCTGGACCCACAGCCGAAGTTCGGCCCCACTACCATAAAGCTCGCGCCCTGCCAGGCCGGCTGGTTCAGCACAAATTGCGGGTCAGGCTCACCCGAGGGCAAAAAGCGCAAATCAAAGAACAACCCGCGATCCAGCCCGTTGCGGTCGATGCCCTTGAGAAACTGCTTGGGCATGATCACGTCGGTGTCGATATTGGCCGCCAGCATCGGCGCCGCCTTGCCGGTGATCCGAGTGAAGGGTTGCAAGCTCATGTGCGGTCTCCAAAGTGGCGAATATCCGTCAGCCGGCCAGTGATGGCCGCAGCGGCGACCATGGCCGGGCTCATCAGGTGCGTGCGGGCACCCGCGCCCTGGCG
>NZ_JACARK010000590.1:0-3686 GCF_013386655.1 Pseudomonas sp. K5002
GGACCACAACGGGCGCAGGCTCCACGAGGGCCGGAATCGGCGGCGCCACATGCTCGGCCAGCTCGTCTTCAACCAGTGCTACAGGCTCTTCTGCCACCGGCAACACCAGCCATGGCTTGTGCTCTGGCTCTGGCTCTGGCTCAGGCGCAGGTTCTGGCTCAACCACCGGCTGCAACACCGGCTCGGCCATCGGCAACACCACCGGGGCCGGTGTTTCGGCAACCGGTTCGGCTTCTACTATGGATTCGGGGATCGGTTCAGCTTGAACCTGCGGCTGTTCGACGACGGTTTCCTGCGGCTTTTTGCGCAGCCATCCGAACAGGCCTTTTTTCTCGCCAGCCGCAGCTGGGGTCTTCTTGTCGTCGTTGGAACCAAACATGGAGACGGCTATCTCAAGGTAGCGACGCGCCAGGGGGCGTGCCGGTAAATAAAATTCGATGCGTAACAGACTGTTTTTTAGCCAGCTCGTTCATGCGCAACATTTTGTAAGGCCTAAATAGAGCCTTAACAAGACAGCCATAGTGGCCGTCCCTAGGTCGGACCAGTATCCTAGCACCTCCTCGCCCGCCGACGCTAAGACCAAGCGGGCAGCCCAACAGGTTTAAAAACGAATGAATGCTCTAGCCCGCCGCGCCGCAGGCCTGCTGCTCAGCACAGTTTGTCTGCCCCTTTCAGCTTTGGCTGCCGACCCACAACCCACCCACGAATTCACCCTGGACAACGGCCTCAAGGTCGTCGTGCGCGAAGACCATCGCGCCCCGGTGGTGGTTTCCCAGGTCTGGTACAAGGTGGGCTCCAGCTACGAAACCCCGGGCCAGACCGGTTTGTCCCACGCCCTGGAACACATGATGTTCAAGGGCAGCGCCAAGGTCGGCCCCGGCGAGGCTTCGTTGATCCTGCGTGACCTGGGTGCCGAAGAAAACGCCTTCACCAGTGATGACTACACCGCCTACTACCAAGTGCTCGCCCGTGACCGCCTGGGTGTCGCCTTCGAGCTGGAAGCCGACCGCATGGCCAGCCTGCGCCTGCCGGCCGACGAGTTCAGCCGCGAGATCGAGGTGATCAAGGAAGAACGCCGGATGCGCACCGACGACAACCCGATGTCCAAGGCCTATGAGCGCTTCAAGGCCATGGCCTACCCGGCCAGCGGCTACCACACGCCGACCATCGGCTGGATGGCCGACCTGGACCGCATGAAGGTTGAAGAGCTGCGCCACTGGTACCAATCCTGGTACGTGCCGAACAACGCCACCCTGGTAGTGGTGGGCGACGTAACCCCGGATGAAGTCAAAACCCTGGCCCAGCGCTATTTCGGCCCGATCCCCAAGCGCGACGTCCCCCCGGCGAAAATCCCGCTGGAGCTGGCCGAGCCCGGTGAACGCCTGCTGACTATGCATGTACAGACCAAACTGCCGAGCGTGATCCTTGGTTTCAACGTGCCGAGCCTGGCCACCGCTGAAGACAAACGCTCGGTCAACGCCCTGCGCCTGATCTCGGCCCTGCTGGACGGCGGCTACAGCGCGCGCATCTCGACACAACTGGAGCGCGGCGAAGAGCTGGTGTCCGGCGGCTCGTCGAGCTACGACGCCTACACCCGCGGTGACAGCCTGTTCACCCTGACTGCCACACCGAACCTGCAAAAGAAAAAGACCGTGGCCCAGGCTGAAGCCGGCCTTTGGCGCCTGCTGGATGAGCTGAAGGCCAAGCCACCGAGCGCTGAAGAACTGGAGCGTATCCGCGCCCAGGTCATCGCCGGCGTGGTTTACCAGCGCGACTCGATTACCAGCCAGGCCACTGCCATCGGCTCCCTGGAGACGGTGGGCCTGTCCTGGAAACTCATGGACACCGAGCTGGCCGAGCTGCAAAGCGTCACCGCCGAAGATATCCAGAAAGCTGCACGCACCTATTTCACCCGCGAACGTCTCAGCGTCGCCCATGTCTTGCCTGAGGAGACCGCTCATGAGTGAACGTAAAAACAACCGCCTGGTGCTGCCCGGCCTGATCGTGGTGACTTTGGCTGCGGCCTGCGCGGTGTACTTGCTGCGCCCCAGCGAATCCGTCGCCAGCCAGGCGCTGGAGCAGGCCAAGTCCGCCAACAAGCTGCAATCCCTGGCCGAGCTGGACGACAAGGCGCCGACCAACCGCAAGCTCGACGTGCAAACCTGGACCACCGCCGAAGGCGCCAAGGTGCTGTTCGTCGAAGCCCATGAACTGCCGATGTTCGACATGCGCATCCTGTTCGCCGCCGGCAGCAGCCAGGACGGCGCAACACCAGGCCTGGCGCTGTTGACCAACGCAATGCTCAACGAAGGCGTGCCGGGCAAGGACGTCAGCCAGATTGCCGCCGGTTTCGACGGCCTGGGGGCTGATTTCAGCAATGGCGCCTACCGCGACATGGCGCTGGTTTCCCTGCGCAGCCTGAGCGCCAGCGACAAGCGTGACGCCGCCCTGTCACTGTTTGACGACGTGATCGGCAAGCCGACCTTCCCGGCAGACTCTCTGGCGCGGATCAAGAACCAGCTGCTGGCGGGCTTCGAGTACCAGAAACAGAACCCCGGCAAACTGGCGAGCATCGAGCTGTTCAAGCAGCTCTATGGCGACCACCCTTACGCCCATCCGAGCGAAGGCAACGCCGAGAGCGTGCCGAAGGTGACTCTCGCGCAATTGAAGGACTTCCACGCCAAGGCCTACGCCGCCGGCAACGCAGTGATTTCCGTAGTCGGCGATCTGACCCGCGCCGAAGCCGAAGCCATGACCGCCAAGGTTTCCGCGTCCCTGCCAAAAGGCCCGGCGCTGACGAAAATCGCCCAACCGGTCGAGCCCAAGGCTGGCACCACGCACATCGAGTTCCCGTCCAAGCAGACAACCCTGCTGCTGGCGCAACTGGGTATCGACCGTGCCGACCCGGATTACGCCGCGCTGTCACTGGGTAACCAGATTCTCGGCGGCGGTGGCTTCGGCACCCGTTTGATGAGCGAAGTGCGCGAGAAACGCGGCCTGACCTACGGCGTATACTCCGGCTTCTCGCCGATGCAGGTACGCGGCCCGTTCATGATCAACCTGCAAACCCGCGCCGAAATGAGCGCCGGCACGCTGCGATTGGTGCAGGACGTACTCGCCGACTACCTCAAGACCGGCCCGACACAGAAAGAACTCGATGACGCCAAGCGCGAACTGGCCGGCAGCTTCCCGCTGTCCACCGCGAGCAACGCCGATATCGTCGGGCAGCTGGGCGCCATGGGTTTCTACAACCTGCCGCTGAGCTACCTGGAAGATTTCATGAAACAATCCCAGGCGCTGACCGTTGACCAGGTCAAAGCTGCTTTGAACAAACATTTGAGTGCCGACAAGATGGTCATCGTGACCGCCGGCCCGACGATTGCGCAAAAGCCACTACCGCCCCCCACTGATAAACCCGCCGAGCAACCGCTCGGGGTTCCGGAGCATTAATGGCCCGTCCATCCCGTCCCAAAAAACCTGTCCACAACGTTCACAACGGTGTGGGCCAACTGCGCATCATCGGCGGAGAGTGGGGCAGCCGTAAGCTGAGCTTCCCCGATGTCGTGGGCCTGCGCCCGACGCCAGACCGCGTGCGTGAAACCCTGTTCAACTGGCTCGCGCCGTACATCGCCGGGGCCAAGGTCCTGGACCCGTTCGCGGGTAGCGGCGCGTTGTTCCTGGAGTCG
>NZ_JACARK010000591.1:0-3499 GCF_013386655.1 Pseudomonas sp. K5002
CAACTCGCGGCACTGGCCAAGGCGATCCACCAGCGTGGCGGCGGCCGCGGCCTGATTTCGATCTGCGCGGCGGGTGGGTTGGGCATTACCGCTATCGTCGAAAAGTAGTTCCCACCATAAAAACAACAAGGAGACTGCCATGAACGCTGTAAGCCTGGAACAGACCGAACGCCTCTGGTTGAACGCTTACCTGCCCGGCGTACCGGCAGACATCGACGCCGGCATCGAGGATTACCCGTCGTTGCGCGAGGTGTTCCTGGAGCACCTGCACAAATTCCGCGACCGCGTGGCCTACGTCAGCATCGGCACCGAAATGACCTACGCCGACTGGGAGGTGCAGGGCATCGCCTTTGCTGCGTGGCTGCAAGCCCAGGGTGTGAAGAAGGGCGACCGGGTGGCGCTGATGATGCCCAACTGCTTGCAGTACCCGATCTGCCTGCTGGGCACGATTCTCGCGGGTGCGGTGGTGGTCAACGTCAACCCGCTGTACACCGCCCGGGAGCTGCAGCATTTGCTCAAGGACAGTGGCGCAGAGACCCTGGTGATCTTCGAAAACTTCGCCCACACCCTGGAGAAGGTGGTGGCCGCCAGTACCGTCAAACGTGTGGTGATCGCGGCCATCGGTGACCTGCTCGGCACCTTCAAGGGCGCGGCGATGAACTTCATCCTGCGCAGCGTGCAGAAGCAGGTGCCGCGTTTCAACCTGCCGGGGGCCGTGCGTTTCAACCAGGTGTTGAAACAGGGACGCGGGCAAACCCATCTCGCCGTGCCGATGAACCGCGAAGACCTGGCCTTCCTGCAATACACCGGCGGCACTACCGGCGATGCCAAGGGCGTCATGCTCAGCCACCGCAACATCATCGCCAACCTGTTGCAGGCCAAGGCGTGGGTCGGTGATCAGCTTGATCAGAACCAGCAGGAAACCAACGTCACCCTGCTGCCGCTGTACCACATCTTTTCCCTGACGGTGAACTGCCTGATGTTCATGTGCCTGGGCGGGCGCAACATCCTGATCGCCAACCCACGGGATGTGAAGCGGGTGCAGATGATCCTGCGCAAGGAGCGTTTCAACGGGATTGCCGGGGTGAATACGCTGTTCAACGGCCTGCTGGAAAACAAGGAATTCTGCGCCCGGGATTTTTCCGATTTGCGCATGGTGATCGCCGGCGGCATGGCCACCCATACCGCTGTGGCCAAGCGCTGGAAGGAAGTCACCGGCTTGCCGATCATCGAAGGCTACGGCCTCACTGAATGTTCGCCGGTGGTGAGCATCAGCCCCATCGACATCTCACGCATGCGCGAGATGGAATTCACTGGCAGCATCGGTGTGCCGTTGCCGTCGACCTGGGTGCGGTTCATTCGTGAGGACGGTGAGTTGGCGGAACTGGGCGAGCAGGGCGAACTGCAAGTACGCGGCCCGCAGGTGATGCAGGGTTACTGGAAACGCCCGGCGGAAACCGCCGAGGTGCTGGATGCCGAAGGGTGGCTGTCTACCGGGGACATCGGGGTGATGAATGAGCAGGGCTTCATCCGCCTGGTGGACCGCAAGAAAGACATGATCCTGGTGTCCGGGTTCAACGTGTACCCCAACGAGATCGAAGACGTGGTGGCGTTGCATCCGGGCGTGGCGGAAGTGGCGGCGATCGGGGTTGAGGATGGGGTGACCGGCGAGAGGGTCAAAATCATCGTGGTGCGCAAGGACCCAAGTTTGACCCAGGAGCAGATTCTGGCGCATTGCCGGGAATATTTGACGGGGTACAAGGTGCCGCGGTTTGTGGAGTTTCGTACGCAGGAGTTGCCCAAGACGACGGTGGGCAAGGTGCTGCGCCGGGCACTGCGCTAAGCCTGAGTGAACGCGGTCAAAAATGTGGGAGCGGGCTTGCTCGCGAATGCGGCGGAACAGTCGATTGAGATGTTGACTAACAGACCGCATTCGCGAGCAAGCCCGCTCCCACATTTGATCTTTGGTGGCTGAACGGTCGCAGTCAGTCGTCGAATCCCACCTGCTCATGAATCTCATCGACCTTCAATTCCAGCCGATACGCCACGGCAATGAACAACGCCTGGCACAGGCACAGCGTCGCACTCAGTGACCTGAACGCAAACGACGAGCCTTCATTCACCAGCAACACCGTGCTCGCCCGCTTGGCCAGGGGCGACAGGTTGCTGTCGGTAATGATCAGGGTCTTGGCCTGATGGTGCTGGGCAATCCGCAGGCAGTGCTGGGTTTCCTTGCCGTACGGCGTAAAGCTGATGGCAATCACCAGGTCGTTGGCCCGCACACTGCGCATCTGCTCACGATAGCTGCCGCCCAACCCCGAGACCAGATGGATGCGCTTGTTGGTGTGCTGCAGGTTGTACACCAGGTAGTCCGCCACGGCGAACGAGCGGCGCACGCCCACCACGTAGATATTGTCGGCATTCACCACCAGGTCCACGGCCTTGTCGAAGGCTGCGTCATCCAGTTCCAGCCCCAGGCGCTCGATCCCGGAGAGGGTGGCATTCACGCACTCACGCGCCAGGTCGCCGCCGCTGGCTTTCTGCGACTTGTTGGCGATCATGCTGCGGATGCGTTGCTGGTAGTTCTGCACCGGCGTGGTCTTGTGGGTGTAGGCCTCGCGGAACAGCGCCTGCATTTCACTGAAACCACTGAACCCGAAACGCTGGGAAAACCGCACGATGGCCGACGGGTGCACTTCGCATTCACGGGCGATGTCGCTGATGCGGTCGACCATGATCCGGTCGCTCTGCTGGCTCATGTAGCTGGCGATGCGCTTGAGCTGGCGCGGCAGGCTCTCGTATTCATCGGTGATCAGCTGCAACAACCGCTCGGCGTTCAGCGGCGGGCTGGCGAGTGCGTCTTCCGGGGCGCTCTGGGACATAGGGAATCCTTCTGGCTTGTTCTTATAGGGCGCGTCGAGGCGCCCCTGACAATAAGTCGATGTGCGCAAGTCTACAGCGTAGGCGCAAAAAAATACCTCGGCATCCCGCCCCACGGTGCAGCTGAAACGATGCACTGCGGCTGGAACATACCGATGATGGCGTATTGGAAAATATATTCCACAAAAAATATTTATAGAATAAATATTGATTGGCGTCACCAGACGTTCTAGTCTGCTTGCACCAAGAGCGTATGCCGCCACCGCGACGGCATACGCAGGCTGATAAAAATAACAGGAGCCAGCATGGGCCAGACTCGTTTTGCCAGTGGGCGTCAATTGGATCTGATTTGCCTGGGACGCCTGGGCGTCGACCTTTACGCACAACAAGTGGGTGCACGGCTGGAGGATGTCTCGAGCTTCGCCAAGTACCTCGGCGGTTCCTCCGCCAACATCGCGTTCGGCACTGCGCGGCTGGGGCTCAAGTCGGCGATGTTGAGCCGGGTAGGGGACGACCACATGGGGCGTTTCCTGCTGGAGTCCCTGGCCCGCGAAGGCTGTGACGTCAGCGGCATCAAGGTCGACCCGGAACGCCTCACCGCCCTGGTGCTGCTGGGCCT
>NZ_JACARK010000592.1:0-3517 GCF_013386655.1 Pseudomonas sp. K5002
CGCCGGATGATCCAGGCCACTGAACAACCCCAGGCCCAGGGCCACCGCCAGCACACTTGCAGCCACTGCATAACGCAGCACGGGCCGGCGCGTCGCACGCGGCTGCGGGGCATCGCACAACGCCTGCAAGCGCGCCTTGGGCACCAGGTCGGTGGCACTCCACAAACCTTGCAGCACATCAAATTCGTACTGGTGCTCGGCATGCTCTGCACGCCAGGCATCAAAACGCTCGCGTTCTTCTGCGCTCAATGGGCTGTCCTGCACACGCACAAACCATTGCGCCGCCTCGTCGCGGGCCGTCACACTGCCGCAGGCACACTCACGGGTATCCATCATGGAAGATCCTGTTTCAAAGCGGGCATTGGTCATGGTGCCATCGCATCCAGGCGGTCACGTAGATGCCGCAGGGTGCGGATCATATACTTTTCCACCATGTTTTTAGACAGGCCCAGGCGTTCGGCGATTTCCTGCTGGGTCAGGCCCTCGATTTTCTGCCAGATAAAAATCTTGCGGCAATTGAGCGGCAGCTCGGCCAGGGCTCGCTCGATGGAATCCGCCAGCTGGATCGCGTGCATGAAATGCTCCGGGTCGCCACTGTGGGGCGAACTCTGATCAAAGGCTTCCAGGGCCATCGCCTCCCGCCGGTCCTCGCGGCGATAGGCGTCAACGGCGATATTGCGCGCCGTTTGATGCAGATAGGCGCGAGGTTGCTCAACCTTGGTGGCGTTGGACTCAAGCACCCGCACAAAAGTGTCGTGGGCCAGGTCTTCGGCCTGCTGACGGTTTCTCAGGCGGCGCGTCCAGGTCCCGATCAACTCTTCGTAGTGCTCGAAAAAGCCTGTTCTGCGGGGCGGCTGAGGAGTCATCAAGGAAGCACTGGGGAGGCGGGGTGTGAATAGTAATGCTTCCTATTAAGTGGAGCAATGCTACCCGTCAGCTATCAATCACCCGCTGCAAATGAATCGCCAATTCCGTGGCAAACCGCCGTTCCGGCGTTTCCACATCAATCCCGAACAACTCCTGGATCCGCGCCAGCCGGTAGCGCAGCGTCGTCACATGCACTCCCATCGCGTCCGCGCATGCCTGGCTGCGGCAGCTCTCCCGCAGATACGCCGTCAGGGTTTCCAGGTACGGCGTCTGGTGCTTGCGGTCATGGGCGAGCATGGCGCCAACGCTGTCGTTGACGAAGGTGCGAATATCCTCGCCGCCCACGGCCGCGACGAAGATCGGGATCGGCCCGAAATCCTGATCGGAGATCGGCCCGCTGCGGCCGAACGAGCGGGCAATCTCGATCAGCCGCCGGCAGCGCTCCCACGCGGCAGGATAATCCGCCAGCGCCCGGCACACCCCGCTGGCCAGCAGGATCGGCTCGGCACCCAGGTAGTGCGCCAGGTCATCGGTAATCTGCCGTTTGATTTTGCTCAAGCGCTCGCCTTCCGCCGGCACCAGGCACACCAAACCGTTGTCGACAATGATCACCGTGGCCTGCATCCCTGCACGCTGCAGGATGCGCGCGACGTTGTGGTGCAGGTTCTTCGCCTCCCGGGCCTTGGCGCCGTAGTCGACGATGATCATCTGCTGCGCGGTGCTGAAGCTGATGCCCAGCCGCTGGGCGCGCTGCTGGATGTCATCGGCATCGCGCCAGCGGCCCTCGAGCACTTCGAGCAGCAGCTCGGTCTGGGTCCGGGTTTCAAAACGAAAGCGGATAAAACTGCGCATCATCTGCACGCTCAAGGCGAACTTGGCGCTTTCCAGCATCAGCAGGTCCAGCTCGTTGACCGGCGCCGCCACCGGGAACAGCACCAGCGCGCCCACCAGTTCGTGGTCGACCATCAACGGTTCGATCTGCGCCCGCAGGGTGAACTGGCGCTGGCCATCGTCGAGGAACAGGTTGACCGTACTGCGCAGGGCGCTGCGCAAACTTTCCTGGGCGGCCTTGGTGATCTGCACGCTGAGCACCCCGGCGACTGCGGCCTGCCAGGCATTGTCGTCAAACAATGCGGGATCCGGCGAACGCCCCGCCACCACCTGGTTGGCGGTGAAGTCCACGGCGATCACCGGGTTGGGCAACTGGTCGCCGACCATCAGCGACAACGATGTCACCGAACCGCCGCCCAATACGTGTTCAAGCATCGTGGTATGCACATGCAACGCCTGCTGCAGGCGCTCGGCGGCGCGGCGTTCGGCTTCCAGCTGGCGCTGGCGCTCCACGGCAATGGCGCCCAGGTGGATGATCATGCCGAGGAACACCCGGTCTTCTTCCGAAACGTCCATCAGCGTGCGGGAAATCACACTGAGCACCATGGGCCGGCCGTCGAAGTCGGTGCAGTTCATCGGCATCACCATCACCGTGCGGTAATCGCGCTCCAGGGATTCGCGGCGGTAGCCGGGGTACTCGCATTCGCGCACGTCGCGGATGAACACCGCCTCGTTGCGTTGCAGGGCGGTCATCACCGGGCTGGAAGACAGCTCCCAGCAATCCACCAGCGGGCGCTGCACCAGGGTCGGGTCATGGCGGGCGATCACGTGGCCGAAGCCGGCGTCCATGTCGATGGCCATGATCGAACTCATGGTCCAGTGGGTGTGGCGGCAACTGGCGTACACCAACTGGTGCAGCATCGACTGCAGGTCACCGCCGGAATTGATCTGACTGGCCACATCGCGCAACGACAGTATCTGCATTTCTCGATTCAAGGCGCTCACCCGAACATGGAGGTCACGGCAGCCACGTTGCCTGCCAGGCCCGCCTGATACTTGCTCCGGTTCAGAGCAATGTCCAGTGGATTTGCACTGCGTAACCACGGAAGACGCTGCTGCCCAACGCTCCTAGCCTAAGGCCACAACCAACAGCCAAAAGGGCGACGAGTGATCATGAATCTGGAAAATCTGGGCGTCAGGAAGTACTGCACCTTTATCGAAGAAACCTTTATCGAAGGCGGCAAGGACGCCGGCAAACCGATCACCCTGATCGTGGTGGCAGCCGTGTTGAAAAACCCTTGGGCCGGCCAGGGCTTCGTCGAAAACCTGCGTCCGGAAATCCTGCGCCTGGCCCCCGGCCTGGGCCATGAGATGACCCGTCGCCTGATCGCCCTGATGCCCGGGGGCAAGGTCGAAGCCTTCGGCAAGGCGGCGGCTGTCGGGGTCAACGGCGAAATCGAACACGCCTCGGGCCTGATCCACACCCTGCGCTTCGGCAACCTGTTCCGCGAAGCCGTGGAAGGCACCGCCTACTTGAGCTTCACCAACACCCGCAATGCACCGGGCGCCCTGCTTTCGCTGCCGATGGTGCACAAAAGCGAAACCGGCAAGCGCTCGCACTTTCTCACCGCCAACTTCCAGGTCGCCGATGCCCCGGGCCCCGACGAAGTGCTGATCGCCATCGGCGCCAGCGACGGCTCCCGTGCCCACCCACGGATTGCCGACCGCTACCAGGACATGGCCGAGATGGAAGCGGAACAACCCAAGGACTGACGTCTGGCTGAAGAACGACGTTCAATTGTGGCGAGGCAGCTTGCTC
>NZ_JACARK010000593.1:0-6748 GCF_013386655.1 Pseudomonas sp. K5002
TTGGCTGGGCCTGGGGGCTGGCATCGCCACGGTTGTAGCTGGCCTGCATCCCGGGTGACAGGCGCAGGCCGCTGTGGGCGTCGTCGCTGCTCACCAGCACCGAGCCTTGCAGCAGCATGACCCGCACATGGTCTTCGTATTTCCAGACATTGAACTGAGTGCCGGTCACTCGAACCTGGCCGTCCCCGGCGTGGACGATAAACGGATGTTGCGCGTCATGGCTGACCTTGAAAAACGCCTCGCCTTTTTTCAGGGTAACCCGGCGCTGATCCTTGAAATTGCTGTAGACCAGTTCGGTGCCCAGGTTCAGTTCAACCTGGCTGCCGTCGTCAAGGGTGACCTGGCGCAAGCTGTTTTCAGCTTCGTAATGGTTGTACGAGCTGGGCAGCCAGCCCGCTTCCCAGCCGGTAAAGGCCGCCAGTGGCAAGGCCACCAGGCATATCGCCGCCGCTACCGCGTAGTTCCTCAAACGGCTGCGAGGTTGTCGCCGCGCCACGACGGGGGCCGGCTCGCTGCGGGGCAAGTGATCGGCAACGTCCCAGATTTCCAGCATCGCGGCGTATTCGAAGGCATGCAGTGGATGCGCATCGTGCCACTGCTCGAAGGCCTGACGCTCCGCCGTCGTGCAATCGCCAGCGTGCAGACGCATGCACCAGTGCGCAGCGGCATCGGTGATGGCGTCGTATTCGGCTTCTGATAGGGACTTATCTGTCATTAACTCATCCTGATTTCCGACATTCTAACCTCCACAGCAGGACGGCGAGAACAGCCATCATGGCGAATGCACATCAATTGGAACTAATTCTCGTCTGCAGGGCCCTAAAAAATTCAGGACAGGTAACACTCATTCCCTAATGGAGCACGAAAATGCTTAAGAAAACCTTAGCCGCCGTTGTCGCAACCACCGCCTTGCTCAGTGCTGGAGCCGCCCTGGCGGACAAACCGGGCGCAGGCTGGATCACCATTGAGAAAGCCATCGAGACCGCCAAGGGCAAGGCCGGCTACGTCGAGATCTACAAGATCGAAGCCGATAACGATGGCTACTGGGAAGGTGAGGGGCGCAAGGCCGATGGCGTGGTCTATGAGTTCCGCATCGACGGTGAGTCGGGCAATGTGTTGCGCGATCAGAAAGACTGAATGAACTGACAGGTGCGGGCGTTCGGCCCGCACCCTGTCTGTTACGGTATGGCTTCGGCAATCGAAGGCACGGGGTCCAGCTGGCGCCCCAGGGTTGTGATCAATAAGGTCAGTGAGTCGGCGTTATCCATCTGTGTGTTGAACCGCCGCGTCAGGTTGGTTTTGAAAATTCCCCGCGCATTGCTCAAGTCCACGCCTCCGGTCGTGGCAAGAATCTGCTGCCTGATGTAGTCATCTTCCGGGTCGGTTCCCAGATCAGACCCGGTAGCCCCCCACGCGTCCGCTGATTTGAACAACTGCCCCACTGGCGTGTTGATCGAGTACGCATTCTCCTGCACGTTGCGCAGCCAGTCCTGAAGATCGCGACCGGCTTGGGTCTGTACTTCAATCAGGTCGGAAAAAGGTGATGTGGAATTGAGGTAGGCGACGTCGGCGGTATTGCTCACGATATGAGTCAACTCATGAATCAAGGTGGCCGCGCGGGCATGGGCTCTTTGGTCGAAGTGATTGATCAGGCGCCCTTCGAAATCGGCCGTAGGGGGGTTGAAGAAGTTTTCAGTGAGGTAGATGCGTCGATCCGGGTCGCCGTCGATGGTAAACGCCCAGTGCCGTTCGGGTTCGGCAATATGCGCACCGGAGACGAAACGCCGGGAATTGAGCGAGTAGAGTGTCGGCTCCAGCGCCTCATCGAGGAGGGCGGTCACCGTGTCCATGAGTTTTTGCGCGAGGGCTTCCGGAAACTTGGCCGGGCCGGTGTCGGCGTCTATCGGGATGCCAAAGAAGCGGTTGATGAAGCGATGCACCCGGGTCACGGGCGGATACTGGTGGTCGAGCAGCTTCAGGTTCTGCTGGCAGTTGTGCAGGTAGAAGGTTGCCAGGTCCAGTGCCTCGACGATCGCCTGGGCCCTGGCGGGCGACACACGCCGAATCTCGGCCAGGCCGCGGGCCTCGACGTTCATCACCTGGTCCACGGCTGTCCGCACCTCACGGCGGTCCATCATTGCACTCCATCCGGGGCCGTGGCGGCGAACCGATGCGCCCGGGTCCAGGGTCCATTTGCGGTTGGCATCCAGGCGCACAAACGGTCCTTTGGACCGTGCACTGAAAAGCCGCCAATGGCCTTCGACCTGCCTGGCGCGGTAGACCTTGCCTGCGCACGGCAGGTAATGCCGGTTGTCCGTCGCTGTGTAGACGCCCGTGTTGCCTGCCGTCAGGCCCTCCAGGCTGATGTCGCAGGCTTCGTACGCTTGCAGCCGGGTTCGGGCCCGGGCGGTGACGTCGATGTCGTGCCAGGCACTGGCCGTTTGCGTCGGCGCGGGTTGCGCGGGGGCGGTGCCTGGTGTCGAGGGTTCATCCATCAATGCGCGGATCGAAGCCATTTGCGCGACACCGCCGATGAAGGTTTGCAGCGCCTCGCGCCAGCGGTGTTGCTGCAAGTCTTCGGCAGAGGCCTGGAACAGTTTGTAGCTTTGCCAGATCACCAGCGGCACCATCAGTTTGCCCGGCAGCAACGCCTGCGCGTGCTGCAGTCCGCTGCTGAACAAGGCTTTGAGGGTGTCCCAGGCTGACCGGCCGTTGGCCTGGGATTGCTGTTCAAACAGGTTCGAGATCAATCCGATGTTGTCGCGGTACAACTGCTTGAGGGCGTGGCCCCTGATCGGATTGGCCCCCAGGGTGATTTCCGAGGTTCCCCCGACCGTGCTGGCCCAGAGGTGTCTATACGTGGCTTGCTCAGCCTCTGGCAGGCGACCGATCACCCAGTCCTGCAAGGGGCCGGGCAGGTTGAGCCGGCGAATCAAATCCGCCTCGTTGTCGAACTCCTGGAACGCCTGTTGCGGCCCATAGGGCGCATACATCACCAGCGGAGTGCTTTCGGCGGCGCTGATCAAGTAGACCCCAAGGGTCTTGATGGACCGGGCCCCCGCCGTGGCGATCAACTCCAGCGGACGCACTGTCGAGGTCGCGCCCTCGACCGCTGCGCGGGCGAGCGCGTCCGGCATGTCGAGGACCTGTTCGACCAGGCTCAGGCCCGCGGGTGATAACAGTTCCTGCAGCCTCAGCGCGTGGGCATTTTGCAACAGTTGCCAGGGCAGTTGCCGAATAAACCGGCGCTCCCGCACGTCTGCGCCCGGCTTGCCCGGGGTGAGTTTTTCGACCAGGCAAGCCTGGTGGTCCTGCTTGAGGGGCAGGCGCGCGAGGATCTGGCGCACCACAGCAGGTGTCAGGCCGGCGGCTGTGGACTCGACATCGAATGCAGCAGCTTGCTGGCTGACGTGATTGAGGGCGTAGTCCACCAGGTTCTGCCGCTGGCCGGCCAATACCAGCTTGGGCAGGATGTAGACGTCTTGCGGGCGCACGTCATAGGGCTGCAACAAGTCGATGAGCTTGCTGCCGAGATACGCTGGCAGCGGCAGGAAATCGTCAAGGTAGTCCTTGTCGTCCGTGAGGCTGTGGCGGTATTGCTCAAGGATTTCGACATGGCGACGCTGTTGGCTGACAGACGCCATCCCCAGCCAGGCGGGCAGTGATTGTTGTGCCATGAAGGTCTGGGCGATTTGTGAGGCATGGCCCAGGTCGTTGGCCGGCAAGGCCTTTTCCAGCCCCCCGAGACGCTTCAGCAAGGCGTCCCCTGAGAGCGTCAGGGTGAGGCAGTGAGCCCGTTGTGCCCTGTAATGATCAATCCAGGACTGCTGGCAGTGCTGTGCGACCGCGCCGTTGATCAGCATGAACTGACCGAGTGCGCAGGCCTGGTGCGGTTTGAGATAGCGCGGGTCGAGATTGGCCAGTAGCTGCCTGCGAAGGTCCGGGGCGGCCAGTCGTCGTTGCAGTTCTGTCTGCAACTGGCTGACATTGGCGAAACTCTCCAGGCCGCGCGCCGGCGTCCACAGCACGGCCCGGCCTGAGTGGGACGGGGCCAGGCCACCGCGTTCGGTGAGCATCAAGCAATGCGCCAGGGGCACCCGTTGCGTCAGGCCCTCGGGTTCGACGGTCAACGCATAGGCATCCGGGATGAATCCACCCAGGCCCTGGCGCCGGCGGCGATCAGGGTGTTGAAGATCAAACACCGTCTGCGCGATCGCCTCATCACGCGCGTCCAGGCTGTTGTTGAGGCGCCTGAGCCTGGCTTCGCCCTGGATCGCCACCGCCATGGCATGGGCCATCGGCGCCTTGAGCTGTTCCAGGTATTCGCGGGGAATATCGGCAATGTTGGAGTGATGAAACTTGACCAGTGCGGCATCGAGCACTGCGTTGGCTTGCGCTATGTCCAGGCCGCCCAGCGGTGTGACAGCCCCATCGACCTGGCTGGCGTAAAGGCCATAGTGCGGCGTTTGCGGAATCGGCCCGCGCTTGTGTATCAGGCGCGCAAGAAAGTAACTGCGCAGACTCTGGCTTTCCAGGGGCGCAGTGGCGGGTGTCGCGCTTGCGCTGGCGGCGTAGCGATTGACGTAGATCTTGCCGGGATCGTGGCCAGCCAAGCCGCGGCGGTTGAACTCGGCGGTGAGCGCCTGATTGACGGTGTTGGCCAATGTGGGTTGCGCTCGCACCTGGGTTGCCAGCGTGTCCTGGATATCGGTCATCTGCTTTTGCAGCAGGGCGGCACGTTCGGCGGCCAGCGACACCGGGCGAGTCGGGTCGGCCAGTACCGAATGAGGCGTCCAGCGTCCCGCGGTATCCAGGCCCGGGAGGTGGCTGTCGATCATGTACCGCACATCCAGCGCGTAGTCGAGCAAGGCCGAGGGGTCAATGCCGGCGCGGGTGCGTCGGTACAGGTCGAGTGCGTAGCGTAGGTTCTGTTGCTGCTTGCCGATGATGGTTTCGAGCACCTGCTCAAACAGATTGCCGGCGATGGGAGTACCGGAAAACTGCGGCGTCTTGAACCCTACAAACAGCGCCCGCTCCTCCAGGGACATCAGGTTGTAGAGGTCGTCTTCATAGCCTGGCGCCTTGACCATGGCCTTGAGGGTGTCCATCAGGTCGTCGTAGGTCCCGAGCACCTGCAGGCCCTTCTCGGGGGTGTAGAGAAAGGTCTGCGAATTGCCGATCATCAAGGTGCTGGCCAGCTCGACGGCGTTGCTCGGCTGCTCCCAGATCTGTACGTTCTCGACGCGCAGCGTCTGGCTGTTCGGGGGGGGCTCGTTACCCCGGGAAGAGTACAGCGCTGCTAATGCGCGGCTTTGCTCCGGACTGATGATGGATTGCTGGCGCTTGAACAGCAGATCCAGTTGCGCATTGGCGGCCATGGCCCGGGCGAACCAGGCCCGACGCGACACGCCCGGTGCGATCTCGCTGTTCCAGAACGTCTCCAGTGCACTGTGCAGGAACGGGATCAGTTGGCCGGCTGCTTGTTTGATCGCGGTTTCCCAACGCTGCGTGTCGCGGGCCTTGGCGTCGGCAGGCCGCTTGGGGTGGAAAAACTCCCGGGTTTGCCCGGCGGGCCAGGCTTGTTCACGGTAGTACAACAGCACCGCGTCATTGAGTTGCAGCGAGTCGATCCAGCGAGGCACCGTGTACCCAACGGGCTGTATGGCGAAAAAACTCACGTGGGCTTCGCCGGGGCTGAGCCCGGGGAACAGTGGGCGGCAGACGCTTTCGAGCAGTTTTGAAAGCAGGGCGCCGAGGGCGGGCAACTGTTTCAACGCCGCCAGCAGCGCCTGGCGATTATTCTCCTGATAGCGCCTGAGGGTTTTTTCCTGTTCACCCAATACGTCGCCGAGCATGGCCTCCGGTGTCAGCACCAGTCGGTTGTCGAGTAGCGGCGATGGTTGTTGCTGCAAGGGCAGGAAGTACAGCAGTTGCGTGGCGCTGTCCGGGGTTTTCAAGCGCTCGGTCAGTGCTGTCAGCAAGTGGGCGGGGCTGTCGAATTTTTCCAGGCCGCCGTACGGGGTGTAGAGCCAGGCATGTGGGTAGGCGCTGGTTGAACTCATCATGAAGCTGCCGGCCAGTTCGACGGCATTGGCAGTGCTTTTATTCAACCAGATGCGCTGCGCGATCATTGGCGGCGACTGTTGGCGACGGCCTGCATCGCTGGCAAAAAACACCTTGCCGAGAAACTCGATGTCCCTGCTGTCGATGTTCAGCTGGCGCTCACGGTCCAGCGCCCTCCAGCCCACGCGCATGGCTTCGGGGAAAAAATACGGGAGAGGGGTGTGGCTCATCATCCTGATCCTTGAAGAGTTGCGTGCCTGCAACCTATCCAGGCCTGGCGCCACGAGGGGCTAGATATGTCTGGCGCTCCCTGTCGACAGCCATGGGGCAAACCCTGTCTAATCGACGGACCGATTCTTGTACGCTGTTGCCCATTCCAATAATTAAACGGGAGCTTCAGATGTCTGCATCGCCTTTGGATGTCGAGTCTTCATCAGAGCGACTCAGTTATGCGCAATTGACCGACCTGCTGCGCCAGGTGTTTGTCCGCCACGGTACGTCGGCCGATGTGGCCCAGGTGCTGGCCGAGAATTGCGCCAGCGCCGAGCGCGACGGTGCCCACAGCCACGGTGTATTCCGTATCCCCGGTTACGTCTCGACCCTGGCCAGTGGCTGGGTCAACGGCAAGGCGGTGCCGGTGGTCGAGGATGTGGCCAGCGGGTTTGTGCGGGTGGATGCGGCTAAC
>NZ_JACARK010000594.1:0-7146 GCF_013386655.1 Pseudomonas sp. K5002
GTGGAGTCGCCCATCAGCTTCGCGCTGAAGTGTTCGCCGGGGTGCTCGGGTACCGTCAGTTGGGCGGCCAGCCCGGGATGAATCACCGCGGCGTAGTTCTGCGGCACCGGCACGTAGAGGCGCAGTTGGTGGGTGTCGGCGATGTCGAACAGTTCCGGATCGCTGTCGCTGTCAGCCTTGATCAACTGGCCGATGTCGGTGTTGCGCGCGGTGATCACACCGGCGAATGGCGCGCGAATGGTCTTGTAGTCTTCCAGCGCCGAGAGCCGCGCATAGTCAGCCTCGGCGGCCTGGGCGTTGGCCTTGGCGGCCAGGGCATTCGAGGTTTTTTCATCGGCCTCCTGGCGCGATACCGAATGGCTGTCCAGCAGGTTTTTCCAGCGGGTGGCAGTGGTTTCTGCCAGTCGTGCGTTGGCCTGTTCCTGCACCATGCGCGCGTGGGTTTGCGCCACTTGCTGGTCGAGGTCGGGGCTGTCGATCTCGGCGAGAATCTGCCCGGCCTTGACCTGGCTGCCGATGTCGACTTTCCAGTCTTTCAGGTAACCGCTGACCCGCGCATGAATCGGTGCCTTGCTCCAGGCTTCCAGATGCGCGGGCAGGCGCAGAGTGTCGCCGGCCGCGTTCTGTTTGGGCTGGAACACCAGCACCTGCGGCACGGCGGCGGTTTCGGTCCAGGCGGTGACGGATTTTTCATGCATCGTACGGGCGTGCAGGCCGTTGGCGACCAACAGGGCGGCCAGTGTCAGGCCGCCGACACCCATGAGCATCAGACGCTTGCGCGAGGGTTTGTGATCAGACGACATGTGAAGTTTCTCCAGCAGCAGCGCGAGTAGGGTGACGACCGTGGACCAGGCTGAAGACCACGGGTACAAACAGCAAAGTGGCAGTGGTGGCGAGGATCAGGCCGCCGATCACGGCACGTCCCAGCGGCGCGTTTTGTTCTTCGGACAAGGCCAGCGGCAACATGCCGATGATCATCGCCAGGGCGGTCATGCAGACCGGGCGGAAACGGGTGTAGCCGGCTTCCAGTGCGGCCTTGAGTGCATCGCCATGTTCGGCCAGGCGCTCTCGGCAGAAGCTCACCACCAGGATCGAGTTGGCGGTGGCCACGCCCATACAGAGGATGGCCCCCGTGAGTGCGGGCACCGACAATGACGTGCCGCTGAGGAACAGCATCCAGACGATTCCCGCGAGCGCTGCCGGCAGCGCGGTGATGATCACGAACGGGTCGGTCCAGGACTGGAAGTTGACCACGATCAGCAGGTAGATCAGCACCACCGCACCGAGCAGGCCGAAGCTCAAGCCGTTGAACGCTTCATGCAGCGCATCGATCTGCCCGTGCAGGCTGATGGTCGCGCCTTTGGGGCGCATCGGGGCCATGTCGTTCAGCACTTTTTGCACATCGCTGGCGACGCCGCCGAGGTCGCGGCCTTGCACGTTGGCGTACAGGTCCAGGGTCGGTTCGATGTTGTAGTGGGTCACCACCGCCGGGCTTTGTACCCGCGAGATGGTCGCCACGCCGCCGAGGATCTGCGACTGACCATCGGCACCGGTTACCGGCAACGCTTCCAGGGACGGCAGGCTGTCGAGGCGGTATTGCGGGGTGGCTGCCACGATCGAATACGACACGCCGTTGGCCGGGTTGAGCCAGAACGTTGGTGCGGTTTGCGAGCTGCCGGCCAGGGACGCAACCATGCTGTTGGTTACGTCACGCTCGGTGATGCCCAGGCCGTTGGCACGCATGCGGTCCACGTTGACTTGCAGTGACGGGTAGCCGGTGGACTGCTGGATGCGCAGGTCGGCAATGCCCGGTATGTGTTTCAGGCGACGTTCCAGTTCGATGGCGTAGGCGCGGTTTTCTTCATCGCTGCGCCCGGAGATTTTCACGTCCAGCGGGGCCGGCGAACCGAAGTTGAGGATCTGGCTGCTGATGTCTGCCGGGAGGAATGCGAACTGGCTGCCGGGGAAGCTTTCGGGCAACGCTTCACGCAGTTTTTTCACGTAGTCGGCGGTGGGCGCATGGTCCTTTTTCAGGGTGACCTGGATATCGCCGTCCTGTGGGCCGATGGTGCCACTGCTGCTGTAGGCCATGTCGATGCCGCTCAGCGGGATGCCGATGTTGTCGACGATGGTGTCCAGTTCGTCGGCCGGAACGATCTCGCGAATCCGCGCTTCGATCCGGTCAAAGGCCGCCGCGCTCTCTTCGATGCGTGTGCCCAGCGGCAAGCGCACGTGCAGGGCCATGGCCCCGGCGTCGGTGGCCGGGAAGAAGTCCTGGCCCAGACTTGGCAGCAGCAGGAACGAGGCGAGGATGCACGCCAGGAAGCCGATGATGAAGCGCTTGCGGGCGCCGAGGGCCAGGGTCAGCAGGCCGTGGTAAACGTCCCGTACGTTGGAGAAGTGACGCTCAAAACCCTGCTGGAAATTCAGCACCGATTGCAGCACCGCGTTGCGCTGCGGTTTGTGCTGGTCGCCCTCGTGATGGTTGATGAATTCATCTTCCGGGTGATGACCTTCACCTTGCTCCGGCACGTGCGGCTTGAGCAGGAACATCGCCAGGGTCGGCACCAGGGTCCGCGACAGAATGAACGAGCTGGCCATGGCGAAAATCACCGCCAATGCCATCGGGCGGAACAGGTAGCCGGCGATGCCTTGCAGCATGAACATCGGCACAAACACGATGCAGATACACAGCAGGGACACGAACGCCGGGCCGACGATTTGCTTGGCGCCGTCGAGGATCGCGTCCTTCACCGCCTTGCCTTGTTCCAGGTGCCAGTTGATGTTCTCGATGGTCACTGTGGCGTCGTCCACCAGGATCCCCACCGCCAACGCCAGCCCGCCGAGGGTCATGACGTTGAGGGTTTGCCCGGTGGCCGCCAGCAGGGCGATGGCCGAGAGTACCGCGAGGGGAATCGACGCGGCGATGATGATGGTCGAGCGCCAGCTGCCGAGGAACAGCAGGATCATCGCACTGGTCAGCAAGGCGGCGATGATGCCTTCCTGGGCCACGCTGCCCACCGACTGTTTGACGAACACCGAGGCGTCGCCGAGCAGCGAGGTCTTCAGCGACGGCGGCAGGGTTTCATTGATGCGCGGCAGCATCTGGCGGATGCCGTCGATGATCGACAGGGTGGAGATGCTGCCGTTTTTCAGGGCCGGCATCAGCACCGCACGGTGGCCGTCGACGCGCACGATGTTGGTCTGCGGCGGCGAGCCGTCACGCACGTGGGCCACCTGGCCGATGGTGATGATCGCACCGTCGACTGTCTTGATCGGCAAGTCGTTGAGCTCATCAATCGCCTTCGGGCTGTTGTTGAGCAAAATCGTGTATTCGTTGGGGCCGAGTTTGGCGGTACCCACCGGGATAATCTGGTTCTGCAGGGCCAGGGCGTTGCCTACGTCCTGCGCCGAGAGACCTTTGGCGGCCAGCGCCTGCGGGTCGAGGTCGAGGGTGATCTGGCGTTGCTTGCCGCCCATTGGCGTGGGCATGGCCAGGCCGGGCAGGGCGCTCAGGGGCAAGCGGATGTTGTTCTGCACCAGGTCGCGGATCTTCGCTTCCGACAAGCTGGGGCTGGAGAACGCCATCTGCAGAATCGGCACCGTAGAGGCGCTGTAGTTGAGGATCAGCGGCGGCGTAATGCCCGGTGGCATCTGCTTGAGCACGGTTTGTGACACTGCTGTTACCTGGGCGTTGGCGGTGCGG
Source organism: Pseudomonas sp. K5002 (assembly GCF_013386655.1). Classification (NCBI taxonomy): domain Bacteria; kingdom Pseudomonadati; phylum Pseudomonadota; class Gammaproteobacteria; order Pseudomonadales; family Pseudomonadaceae; genus Pseudomonas; species Pseudomonas sp. K5002. The sequence continues at coordinate 3,707 of NZ_JACARK010000594.1, forward strand.
ATGTCCACGCCGGGCTGGAAGAAAATCTTCACGATGCCCATGCCGGGTAACGACTGCGATTCAATGTGCTCGATGTCGTTGACGGTGGTACTCAGGGAGCGTTCGTAGGTGTAGATCACACGACCGGCCATGGCGTCCGGAGACAGGCCGTTGTACTGCCAAACCACCGCAACGACGGGGATGCCAATATCGGGAAATACGTCAGTGGGGGTACGCAAGGCCGCCATGGGCCCGATGATGCAGATGAAAATTGCCAGCACGATAAACGTGTAGGGCTTGAGCAGTGCGGTCTTTACCAGCCCGAGCATGCCGTAACCTCCAAAGGAGTTGGATTGCAAACGCTCGCAGTCTTGACGGACCCACCTAACACGCACCTTTCAGCCAGGTGAAGGAAGATTTAGTTAACGGCTGAAGATCCTTTCATATGTATTCATTTGTTCAACAATGGTGACAGTAACAAGCTGGATACCGATCGAACGGGAGCTGTTTCGCCTGTTCACTCTTTATCCATTTGGAGTTCTGCCATGTCTCTTAAACCCTTGTTGTTGATCCCGGCCTTGAGTGCGGTCCTGTTGTTGTCGGCGTGTGCCGGCCCGATGCCGAAGGCGGACCCGAGCGAAGCCTGGATCGGCTTGCAAGAGGAGGCACCCAACGACCTGATGGCCGAGCGGGTAGACGGTAAAAACATTAATGATGGCCGCTACTTCGAAGTGAAACCCGGCGCGCATCGCCTGGACGTCACCTTGTTTGAAGAAGAGGCGGGGGATGATAACCAGCAGGATTGTCGCGGGCATGTGACCTACGGCAACTTCAAGGCCGGCGAGCATTACACCCTGGTGGAATCCAGCCTGGGTACGACGGTGCGTGCCGAGTTGAAGGATAGCCACGGCAAGGAATTGGCGCAGACCGAAGACTTCAGTTGCATGCCTGGCTAAGGCGTCAGGCGTGGTGCCCGGCGGGTTTGTGCAGCTTGCCGGGTGCTGCGGGTTTTACGTGTGGGTGATGGTGCCGGCGGGTCACGCGCATCACGCCCCACAGCATGGCGGCGGCGACGGCCAGCCAGCCACAGATCAAAAGCAGAATCGTTGTTGTCAGGCTCATAAGTGCCTCCTTTCGCCCGGTGCCGGGCACACACTGTCTTCTCAATGGACAGTCTAGCTATCCGCAGGTTGCCTGCTATTGACCAATGGTCGTGTGCGTCCAACTTGTTTGCTCTATCGCCGGCCTTTTACTGCGCTGCAAGGCTATACCCGCGCCCCGGAGCGTCCTATGATCAGGGCCCACGTCGACCGTTGATCAAGTGAGTGAAGAAGTTGCGGTTTCCCTCGAACATTAAAACCTCCTGGTGGGTCGCCGCCTGTTTCATGGGGCTGGCGGCCTGTTCCTCGCATCCAAAACCCACGAGCATCCCGGGGCTGCCGGAGAGTGTCGAGCTCAAGGGCGTGCCGGCGTTTCGCGGTGAGACTTACCTCGGTGGCCCAGCCGCTCTTGCCAGCATGCTGTCTCAACAAGGCATTGTGATTACACCGGGGCTATTGGATAAGCCACTGCATTTGCCGGGCGCTGAAGCGGACCTTGAACGCAACATGCAGGTGCTGGCCCGTGAATACGGGATGTTGGTGTACCCGCTGGAAGATCAGCTGCCGGCGCTGCTGGCACAGGTCGCGGCCGGGTACCCGGTGATGGCGCGTATCACCCAGGGCTCGACCTTCTGGGCCGGTCCGCGGTATGTCGTGGTGGTGGGTTACAACAAGCAGAAGAGCATGGTGCTGCTGCGTTCAGGCTTGGCGCGACGCATGCCGATGGATTTCAGTGCGTTTGAGTCGGCGTGGAAAGACGGCGGCAAGTGGGCGGTACTGATTCAGCGGCCCACCCAGTTGCCGGTCAAGGTCGACGCCCAGCGCTGGCAGCAGGCTGCCAGCGCCACAGCCCAGGCGGGCCAGGAACAGGCGGCGGCCCAAGCAGTCAAGGCACTGGCCAGTCAGGCCAAATAAAAAAACGGCGCTCAAGGGCGCCGTTTTTTATGTCGCTATTTACGGATCAGCGGGACTCGGTGACCTGAACATTCGCCCGTGGGCGGTTCTTCAGGTTCTTGTCAGCCTTGTAGCGCAATGCGACGTCTGGCACCGAGCCGCTCTTGCCGGTTTCGACCCAGCTGCGGATGCGCCCGGCATCGGCAAAGTGGGTGAATTTGCCGAAGGCATCGAGGATCACCAGCGACACCGGGCGATTACCCATGCTGGTCACCAGCACCAGGCAATGGCCGGCCTGGTTGGTAAAGCCGGTCTTGGTCAGCTTGATGTCCCAGTTGGCGCGGTTGATCAGGTGGTCAGTGTTGGAGAAACCCAGGGTGTAGTTGGGTTTGCGGAACGAGACGGTCTTTTCCTTGGTGGTGCTCAACTGGCTGAGCATCGGGTACTTGCGTGCGGCGGCCAGCAGCTTGCTCAGGTCGCGGGCGGTGGACACGTTATGGATCGACAGGCCGGTTGGTTCCACGTAATGGGTACTGGTCATGCCCAGTGCCTTGGCCTTGGCGTTCATCGCCGCGATGAAGGCCGGGTAGCCGCCCGGGTAGTGGTGGGCCAGGCTGGCGGCGGCGCGGTTTTCCGAGGACATCAGGGCAATCAACAACATCTCCTTGCGCGGCATCTCGCTGCCGATCTTGACCCGGGAGAACACGCCTTTCATCTCTGGCGTGTCCTTGATGTTGATGTCGATGTATTCATCCATGTTCTGCTTGGCTTCCAGCACGATCAGGCCGGTCATCAGTTTGCTCACCGAGGCGATCGGCACGATGACATCCGGGTTGCTGGCATAGATGACTTTGTTGGTCTGCAGGTCTACCACCATCGCACTGCCGGAGGCGATGTGCAGGGTGGACATGTCGCGGGGAGCGGTGGTGGTTTCGCTTGCGCTCGCGAAGGTGCCTGTCAATGCAAAAAATAGGCTGACAATGGAAAGATGAATTTTCACGCGGATGAACTCGCTAAAAAAAGTAGGGATATACCGTTCTGCACGGACTTTCTGATAAATGCCGTTACATTTTAGGAGTATGGATCAGAAACTGTCGAATGTTCTTCTGAAAACAGATGAAACCCCTTAAAAACAAAGAAAAAACTACTTTTTTTCGGCCAATAAAAAGCCCTGCGATAAGGCAGGGCTTTTTCAGAGCGGCTGGTTATTAGCTGTGTAGGGTTTCGGCGGCGTACAGGGTGTTTTCCAGCAGGCAGGCACGGGTCATCGGGCCGACACCACCGGGTACCGGGGTGATCCAGCCGGCACGGGGCAGGGCGGTTTCATACACCACATCGCCCACCAGCTTGCCATCGTCCTGGCGGTTGATGCCCACGTCGATGACGATGGCGCCCTCCTTGATCCACTCACCCTTGACCAGGCCCGGCTTGCCGGCGGCGACGACCACCAGGTCGGCGCGTCCAACG
>NZ_JACARK010000595.1:0-4984 GCF_013386655.1 Pseudomonas sp. K5002
CCGCTGTCAGGGTTTGCTCCACCAGCACGGCGTTGCGGCTGGTCAGCTGGAAGTTCAGCGGCATCCCGGTGAGATGTGCCCCAACCACCGCCACCCGCACGCTGCCTGGCGCCTGTCGCGCCGGTGCCGGTTGCGGCAGATTGCGTTGGGTAGCGCCCAGCGGAAGATCAAGGCCGGCCTGCCAACGCTTGCCCAGATGCGCCAGGGCGGCGTCGTGCCAGGCCGGTGCGATAAGGGTGACGCCGCACGGCAGGCCGTCGCTGCGCAGCCCGGCGGGCACGGCCAGTGCCGAGAGGTCGGCCAGGTTGGTGAAGTTGGTGTAGAAGCCAAACTGCGAGTTGTAGAGCACCGGCTCCACCGCCATTTCCGCCAGGGTGCGGATCGTCGGCGATGTCGGCACCAGCAAGGCGTCGAAACCGGCCAGGGTGTCGTTGATGCGGCGGCTCAGTTCGGCGCGCAGGTATTCGGCTTTATAGGCATCGCAGGCGCTGTACGTGTGACCGTTTTCCACAATGCCACGCACCACCGGGTTGATCGCTTCGGCGTTGCTGGCGAGCATGCCTTCCAGTGCCACCGTGCGCTCCGCAACCCAGGAGCCGTAATAGAGCTGCTCGGCGAGTTGCTGAAACGGGCTGAAATCCACCGCCGTGATTTCGGCGCCGAGGGACTGGAACCTGAGCAGCGCCTGTTCAAATACGGCCTGGTTCTGCGCGTCGCCAAAAAACTCCAGGCTGGCCGGAACCGCCAGCTTGATCGTGGCGCCGACCGCTACGGGAGCATTGTTGGGATTGACGCGTGAATAGGCGTCGCTGGCGTCGTAAGCAGCAGCGAGGCCCGCAACCGTCTCGGCATCTTCAACCGTCAGCGCAAACACCGAAATACAGTCCACGGTACGACAGGCCGGCACCAGTCCGGTGTTGGACAAGCGCCCCTTGGTCGGCTTCAACCCGACGATATTGTTGAAGCCCGCCGGCACCCGCCCGGAACCGGCGGTGTCGGTGCCCAGGGAAAACGCCACCAGCCCGCGGGCAACCACCGAGGCCGAACCCGAGCTGGAACCGCCGCTGACATAGTCCGGGTTAAAACTGTTGCTCACCGCGCCGTAGGGCGAGCGTGTACCGACCAGGCCGGTGGCGAACTGATCGAGGTTGGTCTTGCCCATCAGGATCGCCCCGGCCGCCCGCAACCGCGCCACCACCGAGGCATCCGCCGCGGCGGTATAGGCAAACTCAGGACACGCCGCCGTGGTTTCCCAACCCGCCGCATCGATGTTGTCCTTGATGGCAAACGGCACGCCATACAACGGCAACTGGTCGATATCGCCGTCGACCGCCGCAAGCCGCTCGGCCAACTGCGCCAACTGGTCACGCAACTGCTGCGGTTGCACCTGGCTGATCCAGGCGTTGTCCTCGGCGGGAAACGTGCTCGCCAGGGTCAACAGGATGTCGGGAGTCAGCGCCTGGCTGCAGTAGGCAGCTTGCCATTCACCCAGGGTCCAGCCGAGTTGTTCGTTGCGCATTGAGGATTCCATCTTGTATCCAAGTTTGGATTTTTTTAGCAATCCCCGGGCCAATCAGCTGCAAGCCAATGAATACGTGAGGTTGACAGAAAACCCGCCGATGGATCGCCTCCAGCCGTGCTCCGTCATGAAGCAGCAATGCGCCAAAAAAAGACATTCTGGCGGCCGCGCGGTTGCGAGCGGCCCGATACCGGCCTATGTTCGAAACCATGTTGTAAACGCTGCTGTCCATCCCATACGCCCTTTCCGTAGCCAGGTGACGACATGCCCACCGCTTCCCGCCCCGCCGTGCTCGAACTGATTGGCAATACCCCGCTGGTGCGGGTCAGCCGCTTCGATACCGGCCCGTGCACGCTGTTCCTCAAGCTTGAATCCCAGAACCCCGGCGGCTCCATCAAGGACCGCATTGGCCTGGCCATGATCGACGCCGCCGAGCGCGATGGCCGCCTGCGCCCCGGCGGCACCATCATCGAAGCCACCGCCGGCAATACCGGCCTCGGCCTGGCCCTGGTGGGACGCGCCAAAGGCTACCGGGTGGTGCTGGTGGTGCCGGACAAGATGTCCACCGAGAAAGTCTTGCACCTGAAAGCCATGGGCGCCGAGGTGCACATCACCCGCTCGGATGTCGGCAAGGGCCACCCCGAGTATTACCAGGATGTGGCGGCGCGACTGGCCAAGGACATTCCCGATTCGTTCTTCGCCGACCAGTTCAACAACCCGGCCAACCCCCTGGCCCACGAGACCAGCACCGCCCCGGAAATCTGGGCCCAGACCCAACATGACCTGGATGCCATCGTGGTTGGCGTTGGCTCGGCCGGCACCCTCACCGGCCTGACGCGCTTCTTCAAGCGCGTGCAACCTGACCTGGCCATGGTGCTGGCCGACCCGGTCGGCTCGGTGATGGCCGAGTACAGCCGCAGCGGCACCATGACCGAACCCGGCTCGTGGGCCGTGGAAGGTATCGGCGAAGACTTCATCCCCTCGATCGCCGACCTCTCCAGCGTGCGCCACGCCTATTCCATCAGCGACGAAGAAAGCTTCGACCACGCCCGCCAACTGCTGCGGGCCGAAGGCATTCTCGGTGGCTCCTCCACCGGCACCCTGCTGGCCGCCGCCCTGCGTTATTGCCGCGAACAGACCGAGCCCAAGCGCGTGGTCACCTTCGTCTGCGACACCGGCACGCGCTACCTGTCGAAGGTCTACAACGACCAATGGATGAACGACGCCGGCCTGCTGCAATACAAACACTACGGCGACCTGCGCGACCTGATCGCCCGTCGTTTCGAGGACGGCCGGGTGATCAGCGTCGGCCCCGACGACAGCCTGCTCACCGCCTTCCAGCGCATGCGCCTGGCCGACGTCTCACAGCTGCCGGTGCTGGTGGACGGCAAGCAACTGGTGGGGGTGCTCGACGAGTCGGATGTATTGCTCGGCCTGCATCAGAACGCCGCGCACTTTTCCATGACTGTGGGCAGCGCCATGACCAACGCCCTTCACACCCTCGCACCCAGCGCCAGCCTTGCGCAATTGCAGGCCGAGCTGGATCGCGGGCTGGTGGCAATCATTGCCGACGCCTCGGGCTTTCACGGCCTGATCACCCGCGTCGACCTGCTCAATCACCTACGGAGATCCCTTGCATGACCCAGCACGATAAAAGCGCCTTCGCCACCCGCGTGATCCATGCCGGGCAATCCCCGGACCCGACCACCGGGGCGCTGATGCCGCCGATCTACGCCAACTCCACCTACCTGCAGGACAGCCCCGGCGTTCACAAGGGCTTTGACTACGGGCGCTCCCACAACCCGACGCGCTTTGCCCTGGAACGCTGCGTGGCCGACCTTGAGGGCGGCACCCAGGCGTTCGCGTTCGCCTCCGGGCTGGCGGCGATTTCCACCGTGCTGGAACTGCTCGACGCCGGTTCCCACGTGGTTTCCGGCAATGACTTGTACGGCGGCACCTTCCGCCTGTTCGACAAAGTGCGCCAGCGCAGCGCCGGGCATCGCTTCAGCTTCGTCGACCTGACCGACCTGTCGGCCTTCGAAGCCGCGCTGCAGGACGACACGCGGATGGTCTGGGTCGAAACCCCGAGCAATCCGCTGCTGAGCCTGACCGATCTCAGTGCCATCTCCCGCATCTGCAAGGCCCGGGGCATCATCTGCGTGGCCGACAACACCTTCGCCAGCCCCTGGATCCAGCGCCCGCTGGAGCTGGGTTTCGACATCGTGGTGCACTCCACCACCAAGTACCTCAACGGCCACTCCGATGTAATCGGCGGCATTGCGGTGGTGGGCCAGAATCCTGAACTGGCCGAGCGCCTGGGCTTCCTGCAGAACTCCGTGGGCGCGATTGCCGGGCCGTTCGACGCATTCCTGACCTTGCGCGGGGTGAAGACCCTGGCGCTGCGCATGGAGCGCCATTGCAGCAATGCGCTGGAACTGGCGACGTGGCTGGAGCAACAGCCGCAAGTGGCGCGGGTTTATTACCCAGGCCTGGCATCACACCCGCAGCATGAGCTGGCACGCCGGCAGATGCGCGGGTTTGGCGGGATGATTTCGGTGGACCTGAAAAGCGACCTGGCAGGAGCGACACGCTTCCTGGAAAACGTGAAGATCTTTGCGTTGGCTGAAAGCCTGGGGGGCGTTGAAAGTTTGATCGAACACCCGGCGATCATGACCCATGCGAGCATTCCGGCAGCGACGCGGGCGCAGTTGGGGATTGGTGACGGGTTGGTGCGGTTGTCGGTGGGGGTTGAGGACGTGGAAGACTTGCGGGCGGATCTGGCGCAGGCGTTGGCAAAAATCTAACGCGCAATCTGCCGGAGCGAGCATGCCCGCTCCGGCAACACCTTAAATAGCGTAATTGACCTCAACCATTCGCCCGGTCTTGATGGACTCCAGCGCACAGTCCGCCAAGTGCAACGCATACAGCCCATCGCGCATGTTGGTGGGCAGCGCGCGCCCCGCGCTCAGTGCCTGGATAAACTGCCCCAACTCATTGCGGTAGGCATCCGCATAACGCTCCAGGAAGAAATGCTGCAACGGCTCCAACGCCTCGGTGTGCTCGTGGTTCCAATGGCGCAAGGTGCTGGGTCGATGGTTATCCGTGAGCAGCACCCCCTTGGCCCCGGATACCTCAAGTCGCTGGTCATACCCGTAGACCGCCTCCCGACAGCAGTTGATATGGCACTGTTTCCCGGATGCGGTGCGCAGCAGCACCATCACGCTGTCGAAGTCGTCAATCTGCGCCAGGCTCGGATCTACCAGCCGGCTGGCTATCGCGCCGACTTCAATGGGCTCTTCACCCAGCAGGTGCCGCGCCATGTCGAAGTCATGAATGGTCATGTCCCGCAGGATGCCGCCGGAATGTGCCAGGTAATCCCGTGGCGCCAACCCCGGGTCGCGGCTGGTGATGATCACCTGCCGCACAGCACCAATTTGCCCCGCGTCGATGGCCTGGCGCAGGCGC
>NZ_JACARK010000596.1:0-4155 GCF_013386655.1 Pseudomonas sp. K5002
CAACAGGCTGCGCAAGCGCCGCACCGTGGTGCGCAGATCATGCAGGGCCTCGTCGTCCGTGACGGCGGCGAGGCGCGCCTGGCAGCTCAGTAACCCAACTTCCAGGCCGATGACCTGCGCGACTAGCTGATCGACCAAGGCTGACATCCTTTCCTCCTCAATGATTAAACCTTCGGGCTTGAGGCCGCCGACGCCGCCTCGTTGCACTCGACAACTGCTACGCGGGGTTAGCGCCCTGCGCGCGACTCACGAATATAGAAGCGGGCTTTCTCGGCCTTGGTCGAGCAGCCTTCGAAGGCTTCGAACTGCTGCTGGGTCTTGGCGCCAGTCAACAACGATAGAGCCTTGGAGTAACTCACGGTGCCGGCGAAACCTTCGGCCTTGGCCAGGTCCAGCTCGTGCCACGCAGCGTCCAGTTGCGTGCCGCAGCTGTCGCGATAAGCGGTTTTCCCGGCACAACCGGCCAGGGCCAACACGATCACAGGCACACACATCCAGGCTTTCATCAAATGACACCTCAAGAAAAGAAAAAACAGTCACAGGTGTAGACGTTGCCTACACCGAAAAGTGCCTTATCCGACTGCCTGAATCCGCAGTCCCGATTGCCAGAGCATACCCGAGCGTGGTGGCCCGCTCGCGAAAATAATCGGTTGTGACAGTGATGATTGAAGCGCGCCCCTCGATGGGTGCATTGTGGTCACCTGTTTTGCGAAGGATCAGGTCATGAAGAAACGTGTTGCATTGGTGCTGGGCTCCGGCGGCGCCCGGGGCTACGCCCATATCGGCGTGATCGAGGAAATCGAAAAACGCGGCTATGACATCGCCTGCATCGCCGGCTGTTCCATGGGTGCGGTGGTGGGTGGGATCTATGCTGCGGGTAAGCTGGACGAGTACCGAAACTGGATCGAAAGTCTCGACTACCTGGACGTGCTGCGCTTGGTAGACGTGAGCTTTCGCCTGGGGGCGATTCGTGGCGAGAAGGTGTTCGGGCAGATCCGCAAGATCGTCGGCGAGATCAATATCGAAGACCTGCGCATTCCCTACACCGCCGTGGCCACGGACCTGACCAACCAGCAGGAAATCTGGTTCCAGGAAGGCTGCCTGCACCAGGCCATGCGGGCCTCGGCGGCGATTCCCAGCCTGTTCACCCCGGTGATGCAGGGCAATCGCATGCTGGTGGACGGCGGCTTGCTGAACCCTCTGCCGATCGTGCCGGTGGTGTCGAGCCACTGCGACCTGATCATTGCGGTCAACCTCAACTCCACCAACCAGAAGCACTACAAGCTTCCGGTGATCCAGCGTCCGCCGGCGTTCAGGAGCCGCTTCGACAACCTGGTGCGCTCACTGGGTTCGCACTTGCCGTTTCGGCGCAAGCAGGCCGAGCAGTTATTGATGCTGGAACAGGAAGCGCTGCTGGCCCAGGCTGCCGATATCAACCCGTGGCTGGACTCTGCCGAACCCGAGGCGCAACAACCGGCGGCGGCACCGGAAAAGGCCGGGGCGCCAAAGTCGGCGACCGGCTCGTTCATCATCGATAACGTGGGGCCTGCATCGCTGCTGGATTTGATCAACCAGAGCTTCGAGGTAATGCAGACGTCATTGGCACAGTACAAGATCGCCGGGTATCCGCCGGATATTCTGATCAACGTGCCGAAGCGCGTGTGCCGGTTTTTCGAGTTTTACAAAGCGCCGGAGTTGATCGCGCTGGGGCGGGAGATCGCGAGCGATACGCTGGATCGTTACGAGAGCGAGCAACACTGAGGTTTGATAAGCAGGGCTTGTGTGGCGAGGGAGCTTGCTCCCTCGCCACAGGTGAGCTAACGCTTCAGGCTTCGGTGTTCAATAGCCGATACCCAACACCGGCCTCAGTCACGATAAACCGTGGTTGGGTCGGATCATCCGCCAGTTTCTGGCGCAGATGCCCCACCACAATCCGCAGGTAATGGCTGTCTTCGGTATGGGTCGGGCCCCAGATATCCTTGAGCAGTTGCTGCTGGGTGATCACCCGCCCGGGATGCCGCGCCAGTTGCGCCAGTACCGCGTATTCCTTGCGGGTCAGCGCCACTTCGACACCGTCCAGCAGCACCCGCCGATAAGCCAGGTCTACCGTCAGCGGGCCAAAACGTAGTGCCGCTTCCTGGGCCTCCCCCGCCGGCGCCTGGCGCAACAACGCCCGCACCCGTGCAAGAAACTCCTGGATGCCAAATGGCTTGGTCACATAGTCATTGGCGCCGTTGTCCAGCGCCTCGACTTTTTGCACTTCACTGGCTCGCACCGACAACACCAGTACCGGTACCGTGGACCACTCACGAAACTCGCGCAGCACCTGCTGGCCGTCCATGTCCGGCAGGCCGAGGTCAAGCACCAGCAGGTCCGGTTTACTCAAGGCGGCCTGCGCCAGGCCTTCGTTGCCGGTGCCGGCCTCGATCACTTTGTAGCCCTGGGAGGCCAGGCTGATACGCAAGAACTTGCGGATCTGCGGTTCGTCGTCAATGACCAAAATCGTCGCAGTCTGGCTCATGGTGTCCAATCAAAATCCGTGAAGAAAAGAGGGTAGCTCAAGGTTCGCTTTCCAGGCCAGGCTGGGCCTGCAATGGCAGGAATAAAGTGATGCAGGTGCCACGGCCCTCAATGCCGTCGGCCACGCTGATATGCCCGCCGTGGGCGCCGACCATGCCCTGGCAGATCGCCAGGCCGAGCCCGGTGCCCTGCCCGCCGCGATCCCCCCTGGCGGCGGTGTAGAACATATCGAAAATCTTCGCCCGCTCCTCCTCGGGAATCCCCGGTCCCTCATCGGCAACAGCAAAAAACAACTGGTTATCCTGCACGCCCGCGCTGAGTTTCAGCCGGCCTTGTGGCGGCGAGAAGCGTGCGGCATTTTCCAGTACGTTGACCAGTGCCTGCTCGATCAACGCGGCATGCACGTAGAGCAGCGGCAGCTCGGGCGGCACGTCGGTGATCACCTGCAGCGGCGCCAATACCGCACGCAAGCGGCCCAGGGAGCTGCCGACGATATCGCCGGGTGACACCCAGTCCCGCGCCAGCTTCAGCGCGCCGTGGCCCAGACGAGTCATGTCCAGCAGGTTCTGGATGTAGCGATCCAGGCGCTCAGCCTCATCGCGAGTGCCTTCCAGCAGCTCCCGGCGATCTTCCAGGGGAATCGCCTCGCCGAGGGCCAGCAGGCTGTCGATGCTGCCACGCATGGAGGTCAGCGGTGTGCGCAAATCGTGAGACACCGAAGCCAGCAAGGCGCTGCGCAATTGCTCGGTTTCGCCGTGCAGGCGCGCGGCTTCCAGCTCCTGGCCGAGTTGTGCACGGGCCAGGGCTTGAGCCAATGGCTGGCTCAAGGCCGTGAGCAGGCGACGGCGCTGGCCGCTCAGTTCAAGCCCGGCCTTCGGGCTGACCCCCAGCAGACCCAACGGGCCTTCTTCGCTGGACAACGGCCACCACCACCAGCGCCCGAACGGCAAGGTGCCGGTGCCCATGCCGGCCGGCTGATCGTGCTGCCAGGCCCAGTCGGCGGCGGCGCGTTCGGCTTCGGTAAAGGTGATCGGGCCACCGGTCTCGACCTTCCAGTCTCCCTGCCCGTCGCGGTTGAGCAGGCACAATTGCAGGTCGCTCCAGCCTTCCAGATGATGCGCGGCTGCACTGATCACTGCCTGGCGATCGGTGGCGGCGGTGAGTTTGCGGGACAGGTCGAGCAGCTCGGTGGTTTCTTCCTGGGTATCGCGCAGCGCCTGCAACTGCCGGCGCTGGCGTGCAGCGAGATTACCGGTGAGCGCCGCCATCAGCAGGAAGAACAACAGCGTCAGCACGTCTTCTTCACGCTGGATCGCGAAGGAGAAATTCGGCGGGATGAACAGGAAGTCGTAGCTCAGGAATGACAGCGCCGCACACGCCAGCGCCGGCCCCAGGCTACTGCGCACCGCCACCAGCAATACGGCGGCGAGGAACACCAGCGAGATATTCGGCAACGGCAAGGCACTGGCGACGCCCCAAGCGACCGCCGCCGCAATCACGGTTGCCACCACCGCCAGGGCATAGTCAAACCACACCAGCCCGCGTACATCCGGCAAGCGTGGCGGAGCCGGCACTTCGTCACTGTCGAGGACGTTGATTTCCAGGCCCCGTGCATTGCGCAGCAGGCGTGCCGCC
>NZ_JACARK010000597.1:0-614 GCF_013386655.1 Pseudomonas sp. K5002
GGCTCGACAGCTCCCACATTGGTCTCAGCACTCACTCCTCGCGTTTGACCACCAACGTCAAGATGTCATAACTGGCCACCAGCTCACCCAGCTGGTTGGTCACCTCCACATCCCACGCCACCACGCCTTGCGGAATGCCCTGGGGGCTCTTCTTGCCCTGGTCGATCTTGCGCTTGCAGGTCAGCCGCGCCTGGATGGTGTCGCCAATGCCCACCGGGTTGATAAACCGCAGGGTGTCCAGCCCGTAGTTCGCCAGCACCGGCCCCGGTGCCGGAGACACAAACAGCCCGGCCGCCGCCGACAGCACAAAGTAACCATGGGCAATGCGTTTGCCGAATTGCGATTCCTTGGCGGCGATGTCATCGAAGTGCATGTAGAAGTGATCGCCCGACAGGCAGCCGAAGTTCACCAGGTCGGCCTCGGTGACGGTGCGGCGGTGGGTCAGCAGCGATTCGCCAATCTGCAGGTCCTGGAAGAAGCGGCGGAACGGGTGCACTTCGGTCTCGATGACCTTGGCGCCGCGTACGTACTCGCCGGTGACCGCCGCCAGCATGGTCGGTGAGCCCTGTACGGCTGCGCGTTGCAGGTAGTGTTTCACGGCGCGCAAGCCGCCG
>NZ_JACARK010000006.1:0-354 GCF_013386655.1 Pseudomonas sp. K5002
TCCGGTGATCGTCGGCACCTCGGCCGGGGCGATCAATGCGGTGAGCCTGGCCAGTGGCGCCATGGACTTTACCGCCGCCATCCAGCGCCTGACCGCCTTCTGGCAGGGCTTTCGCAGCCACCTGGTGCTGCGCAGCGACTGGCCCGGGGTGATCAGCCAGGCGAGTCGATTCCTTATCCACAGCCTGCTGGGGATGGGGGCGCAGGTGCCAGTGGCGCTGCTCAACAGTTCGCCGCTGCGGGACTTGTTGCGCGACAAACTGCACCTGGAAGGCATCGCGCAGTCGATCCGCGAGAAACACCTTCATGCTGTGGCGGTGACCGCGTTCGGATACGAGTCCGGGCAAGCCGTGAC
>NZ_JACARK010000006.1:403-10510 GCF_013386655.1 Pseudomonas sp. K5002
TTCTATCAGGGCGGCGGCACCATCGATGCCTGGTTGCGGCATCGGCGCATCGGCATTCCCACCCAATTGACCGTTGAACATTTGCTGGCCAGCTCGGCGATTCCGTTGCTGTTTGCGCCGGTCAAACTCGGGCAGGAATATTTTGGTGACGGGGCGGTGCGCCAGTCGGCGCCGATCAGTCCTGCGTTGCACCTGGGCGCCAGCCGCGTGCTGGTGGTGGGGGTCAGTGGCAACCCGCGTGGCAACGATCCATCGAACCCGGCGCGCACCTTCACCGGCCAGGAGCCGACGTTGGCGCAGATCGGCGGGCACATGCTCAACAGCACGTTCATCGACAGCCTGGAAAGCGATATCGAATTGCTTGAGCGCCTGAACCAGTTCAGCCACGTGTTGCCGGCCAACGCGGCGATACAAGGTTTGGCGCCAGTGGAAGTATTGGTGATCGCTCCCAGTCAGCCAATCGACGAAATCGCGGCACGTCACCGCCAGGAATTGCCGGCGGCATTGCGCCTGTTTCTGCGCGGGCCGGGGGCGACCAAAACCAGTGGCGCGGGTGTGCTCAGCTACCTGCTGTTCGAGGCGGGGTATTGCAGCGAATTGATCGAGCTGGGAAGGCGGGATGCGCTGGCCAAGCGCGAAGAGTTGCAGCGGTTCCTGGGCCTGACACCGGACTGAATGTGGGAGCGGGNNCGAATGCGGTGTGTCAGTCGCCAGATGTATTGACTGACCCACCGTATTCGCGAGCAAGCCCGCTCCCACATACAGAGGATAGGCGGTGTGGTTAGAAGTGGTACTTCACCAACAGGCTCGCAGTGTCCTGGTTGGTCTCGAACGCGCCGCTGTCCTGGATCCCGTACTTGTTCTTCCAGTAGTCGTATTCGATACCGACATACAACTGCTTCTCGCCCCAATGCAACGCCTTGCCCAGGTCATATTTGATCTGCGGGTTGAAGTGCAGGTTGGCGTGGTAAGTGCCGCGGGCGTTCTTGTCGTTATCCACCACCCAGTCCATGAAGCCGTCGATCAGCACATTGGAGTTGCCCACCGGGATCGTGTACGACCACACCGGTGTGATCTGCCATACGCCGTCACCCGGGCGATTGCCTTCGGTCTGGCGCTGGTAGAAGTTCAGCTGGAAGTAGTCGAAACCAGGGATTGCCAGGTCGAAGCCCGGGCCGAGCAAGTACGACTCGTTGTCGCCTTCGCCGAACTCGTAAGTGAACGCCAGCAACACGTCCTTGATCGGACCGAACGACAAGTCCTTGTCGAAAATCTTGCCGAACGACAAGCGTGGGCTGAACTCGCCGTAGTAAGTACTTGGGCCGACATTGCCGTCTTCCTTGCCGTTGTAAAAGATGCGGTCGAGGAAGAAGAAGTTGTCGCCGTACTTCCACGCATCGGCGTGTTCGAAGGTCACGGTTTGCTGGATCTGCGGGTTAACAGTGAAGTTCTTGCCCCACAGATAAGTCAGGCTGTTGTTCTGCCACTGCAGCAGATCACCGGCCATGGCCTGGCCCCCGGCCAGCAGGGATCCTGCCAGCATCAGGCTGTTCACGGTACGTTTCATTCGGTTGCTCCCGAGGTAAAGGTTTCTGGTTTTTTTTCTAAGCGGACGCTCTGGTGTGGCGTCTTTTGGCTTGCCGCAAAAATCGTCTGTTCGGTCAGCTTTGATGCTTTTAGCAAGAGCTGCGCCAAGGTGTTTAAAAAGCCAAAAAATCCCCGTCGGCTGTGATGAACACAGTCGAATTCGGAGAGTTTTTGCACACGTTGGCTGCGGACGTGGGGCCCGGATAAGTTGGCCTTGCAGTCAGCTTTTACATTCGCTGTTTTTTTTTGAGTCGATTTGAGCGGGCGCCGAGAATACTGACTCCCAGGCCTGTGCTCAAGTGCGCCGTTAAAGAGCGCGCGGGGCGAGAATGGGGCACGGCGCGTGGCCGGCCCCGGGTGAATGGCGTACATGGTGTGTTCCCTGATCGTTATTGTTTTTGTTGTGACGCAGGAATCAATGTGGGTGTGCGTGAGCGCTTGGGGCAGCGCGTTCGGCGCCACCCAGGATGTTGAATAACAGGTTCAGCGACAGCGCGCTGATCGTGGCCATGGCGATGCCGCTGTGAGTGATCGGGCTCATCCATAGCGGCAGCTGTGCAAAGAATTCGGGACGTACCACCGGGATCAATCCCATGCCGATACTCACCGCCACCAGCAACTGGTTACGACGGTCGGCAATGTCGGCTTCCTGGAGGATCTTGATCCCGGTGGCTGCCACCATGCCGAACATGGCAATCGCCGCGCCGCCCAGCACTGCGGGTGGAATCGACGCTACCAAAAAGGCGGCCTTGGGCAGCAGGCTCAGCACAATCAGGAACGCGCCGGCCACGATCGTCACCGAACGGCAGCGCACGCCGGTCATCTGCACCAGGCCGATGTTCTGCGCGAACGAGGAGTGGGTGAAGGTGTTGAAGAACCCGGCAAAAAACGATGCGCCGGCGTCACACAACAGGCCACGGCGGAGCATTTTCGGCGTGACTTCCTGGCCGGTGATCTTGCCCAGGGCGAGGAACATCCCGGTGGACTCGACGAAGATGATCACCACCACCAGGCACATCGACAGGATCGGCGCCAACTCGAACTTGGGCATGCCGAAATGCAGTGGCGTCACCACTTGCACCCACGGGGCGCGCGCCAGGCCGCTGAGGTCGACCATGCCGATCATCCCGCACAGCCCGTAGCCGAGGGCCATGCCGATCAGCACCGAGATATTCACCCAGAAGCCGCGCATGAAACGGTTGATCAGCAGGATGGTGGCCAGCACCAGCGCGGCAATCGCCAGGTAAATCGGTGAGCCAAACGTGGACGCCGCTGCGCCACCGCCGGCCCAATTGACCGCGACGGGAAACAGCGAAAGACCAATGGCGGTGATCACGGTACCGGTCACCAGCGGTGGAAAGAAGCGCACGACCTTGGACATGAACGGCGCGATCACCATGCCGAAAAAACCGGCGGCGATGGTCGCACCGAAGATCCCCTGCAGACCGATGCCGGGCATGCCGGCCATGGCCACCATGCTGCCGACAGCGGCGAAACTGGCGCCCATCATCACCGGCATACGAATGCCTACCGGGCCGATACCGAAGGACTGGACCATGGTTGCGATGCCCGCCACCAGCAGGTCGGCGTTGATCAGGAAGGCGATTTCTTCACGGCTCAGGCCCGCGGCCTGGCCGATGATCAAAGGCACGGCGACGGCGCCACCGTACATCAGCAAGACGTGTTGCAGGCCTACCAGAATCAGTTGCAAGAGGGGCAGCCGCACCATGGCGGGCGCGGCAGGAGTCTGCGTTTCTAGCTGGGACATGCAACACCTCGGATCTTTTTATTGTTGTGTTGTTCGGCATTCAATTGCCGGGTGGAACTCATTCGTCAAAGCACACCGCAGATCCCATGTGGGAGCGGGCTTGCTCGCGAACGCGGTGGTTCAGTCACCTGAAGTGTTGAATGACACACCGCATTCGCGAGCAAGCCCGCTCCCACACTAGTCCTGCGTTAATCAGTCAGTTGGTACGCGCCCCCTGAGTGATCCAGGTGCCAATCAAGTCCCGTTCCTGCTGGGTCATCTGGGTGATATTGCCTAGCGGCATGATCTGGCTGGCCACGGCCTGTGCCTGGATGCGCGGGGCCATTTGCTGGATCTGCTGCGGCGTATCAAACATCACCCCGGCCGGCGCGGTGCTGAACAGCGGGCTTGTCGGCTTGGCCGAATGGCACACCGCGCAGCGCTCCTGGATCACCCCGTGGACCTTGTCAAAATCAATCGAGGCCTGGGCCGGTGCTGCTTCGGCAGGTGCCGGTGCAGGTGCCGGTGCCACTGGAGCAGCCGGTTTAAGCCCGCCACCCAACGCCGTTTCCGGCAGCGGCTGGTATTCGATGGCCGCAGGAGCCTTGGCCACATCCGGTGCAGTCGCCACCGGTTTTGGGCCGGTCACGTAGGCCAGGCAAATCATCGCCAGTGCGCCCACCGGCAAGGTCCAGGCGTATTTCTGGCTGTTGTGACGGGTGTTGAAGTAGTGACGCACCAACACCGCCGCCACCGCGATACCTGCGAGGATCAGCCAGTTGTATTGGCTGCCGTAGGTGCTCGGGAAGTGGTTGCTGATCATGATGAACAGCACCGGCAAGGTGAAGTAGTTGTTGTGGCGCGAACGCAGCAAACCCTTGGCCGGCAGTGCCGGGTCGGGCGTGCGGTTTTCGGCGATGGCCGCCACCAGCGCACGCTGGGCCGGCATGATGATGCGGAACACGTTGCCCACCATGATGGTGCCGATCACGGCGCCCACGTGCAGGTACGCACCACGACCGCTGAACACCTTGCTGAAGCCGTACGCGGCGGCAATCAACAGTACGAACAGGATCAGGCCGAGCAGGGCGGGGCGCTTGCCCAGTGCCGAGTCGCAGAGAAAGGAGTAGATGAACCAGCCGGCCAGCAGCGAGCCGAGGCCCAGCAACACACCTTCCGGACCGCTGAGGCTGCTGCCCGGGGCCAGCAGGTACAAGGTCGGGTTGGCGTAGAACACCACGCACAGCAGCGCGATGCCGGACATCCAGGTGAAGTAGGCTTCCCATTTGAACCAGTGCAGGTTGTCCGGCATGGTCGGTGGGGCCAGTTTGTATTTTTCCAGGTGGTAGATACCGCCACCGTGGATCGCCCACAAGTCACCGGCGAGGCCGTCCTTGGGGTTGACGCGGTTGAGGTTGTTTTCCAGCCAGACGAAGTAGAACGAAGCGCCGATCCAGGCGACGCCAGTGATCATGTGAACCCAGCGCACGCTCAGGTTCAGCCATTCCATCAAATGTGCTTCCACAGTCTTTACCTCTCGCCTGTCACTCTGTCGTCGAGTGATCAGACCTTCTCTTATTGGTGGGGGGCGAGGATCAACCGCTCATCCTCTTTAAAAAAATGCTCATCGCAGTTATTGCCTGTGCCACTGCGATCAACCACCAGGAAGTCATCCCGCTTTTCGATCGTCAGCACCGGGTGGTGCCAGACGCCGCGATGGTAATTAATGCCCTGCCTGCCGTTGGTAACGAAGGCGCGGACCAAGCCCGATACAGGTTCATCGCCAAGTGGCGCGACCACGATCAGAAAGGGGTTGCCGAGCAGCGGGATGAAAGCCTGGCTGCCCAGCGGGTGTCGTTCCAGCATGCACACGGTCAGCGGCATGTCCTGCGCGTCGGCGCGGAAGATGCTGATGATCGCGTTATCTTCTGGCGTGGCGGTTTCAACCGTCGCCAGTTTATGAAAGCGCATGGTCGACCCGTTGTTGATCATGAAGTGATCGCTGCCATCGGTTTCGATAACGTCTCCGAAAGGGGCGAAGGCTTCTTTGGTCAGGGGTTCGATCATCAGTGTGCGCATGGCTGTCTTCTTAATCTTGTGTATGGATCGTTCCCACGCTCTGCGTGGGAACGCCGCCCTGGACGCTCTGCGTCCGCTCTTGTGACGCAGAGCGTCACGGTATGCATTCCCACGCAGAGCGTGGGAACGATCGGGTGTTACTTCGAGACCTTACCGAGAACCCGCAGGCGGCTCACACCACCATCCGGGAACACATTCAGACGAATGTGGGTGATCGGGCCCAGCGCCTTGATCTGCTCGGCAAATGTGTGTTCAGCGTGCATTTCCAGTTTCTGCGCCGGCAGCAGTTCGCGCCAGAACAGCGATTGGGTTTCGATCTGGCTGTCGGTGCCACCCTTCACGAATGCGCCCTGGATCGAGCAAGTGTCCGGGTAGTTGCCCTTGAAGTGCAGGGTGTCGACCACGATCTTCTCGATCTCGCCCGGGTGGCCCAGTGCGACGATCACCCAGTCATTGCCCGGCGTACGACGACGTGCGGTTTCCCAGCCGTCGCCCATGTTGATGCCACGGCCCGGGTTGAGGATGTTGCTCATGCGCCCGAAGTGTTCATCGGAGCAGGCCAGTGCGCGGCCGCCGTTCAATGCAGCAGCCAGGTCCACCTGTTCGTTGTCGCCCACCGCCGACCAGTCGCGGAACGGAATGCCGTACACACGCAGACGGGCCACGCCACCATCCGGGTAGATGTTGAAACGCAGGTGGCTGAAGGCCTGGTCGTTGTTGATCTCGTGGAAGTGATGGCTGTTGCCTTGCAGCTCTACAGCCGACAGCACTTCAACCCATTGGGTGTTGTCATCCGGCTCGCCGCTCGCGAGGAAGCAGGCTTCCAGGGACGCCGATGGCGGGAAGTTGCCGGTGAAGAATGAAGTGTCGATGTCCACGCCTTTGATCGAACCCGGTACGCCCAGGCGGATAACTGCGCTGTCGTAGCCTTCGAAGCGCTTGCGGCGCGACTCCCAGCCGTCCATCCACTTGCCGTTGTCATCGAAAACGCCCTCCTTCCACACGGCCGGGGTCGGCTGGAACAGGCGGTTGGCGTCGGCGAACCAGTCATCGGTGACAGAGATGATCTTGGTGCCCAGGCGGGCGTCGGCCAGGTTGACGAACTTTTCGAAAGGTACGGGTTGCGCTTTCATTCTTCTTGTCTGCCTTAAAGTAAGTGGCTTGGGATGCTCGCCAGGCCCTGGGCGTTCATGAACCGCTCGGGCCAGGTCTGCTAAAGGGTCAGTAATCGGAACAACGCGATTTTATTGATCTCGGCCAGCGCACATTTGAACTCGGCTTCCACCGAGTTGTGAATGCGCGTTTCAAACGCGGCAAGGATCTGGTGCCGGTTGCTGCCTTTTACCGCCATGATGAAGGGAAACTTGAACTTGGCCTTGTAGCCATCGTTCAGCTCGGTGAAGCGCGAAAACTCGTCGCTCGAGCATTGGTGAATACCGGCGCCAGCCTGTTCATTAGTGCTGGCTTCGGTCAACTGGCCCTGGACGGCCGCTTTGCCCGCCAGGTCCGGGTGAGCGTTGATCAGGGCCAGTTGGCTTGCGTGATCGGCGCTCAACAGGATGTCGCTCATGCGCTGGTGCAGGGTTTCGATCTCGTCGATCGAAGCGTCCTGGCCCAGGTCGAAGGCCTTTTCGGCCACCCATGGCGAATGTTCGTAGATGTCGGCGAAGGCTTTGACGAATTCGTCGCGGCTCAGGGTCGACGGTTTCAGGGTTTGGAACGCGGTCATTTGGCGGCTCCCTGGAAAGGGTGTACGTCATGCCAGTGACGGGCGATGTCGACGCGGCGGGTGAACCACACCTGATCATGGCCCTTGGCGTATTCGATAAACCGCTTGAGGGCGGCCAGGCGCGCCGGGCGGCCGATCAGGCGGCAGTGCAAGCCGATGGAGAGCATTTTCGGTGCGTCCGCGCCTTCGGCATACAGCACGTCGAAGGCGTCTTTCAGGTATTCGAAAAAGTCGTCGCCCTTGTTGAAACCCTGGACCTGGGTGAAGCGCATGTCGTTGGTGTCCAGGGTGTAGGGGATCACCAGGTGCGGCTTGCCGGTCGGGTTGTTGGGTTCCCAGTAGGGCAGGTCGTCGTCATAGGTGTCGCAGTCATAGAGGAAGCCGCCTTCCTCCATCACCAGCCGCCGGGTGTTGGGGCCGGTGCGGCCGGTGTACCAGCCCAGTGGGCGCTCGCCGGTGAGTTCGGTGAGGATGCGGATCGCTTCGAGCATGTGCTCGCGTTCCTGGGCCTCATCCATGTATTGGTAGTCGATCCAGCGGTAGCCGTGGCTGCAGATCTCGTGGCCGGCGGCGACCATCGCGCGGATCACATCCGGGTGACGCTGGGCGGCCATGGCCACGGCGAAGATGGTCAGCGGGATATCGAATTCCTTGAACAACTTGAGGATGCGCCACACGCCGGCACGGCTGCCGTATTCGTACAGCGACTCCATGCTCATGTTGCGCTCGCCTTGCAGCGGTTGCGCCGAGACCATCTCGGACAGGAAGGCTTCCGACTCTTTGTCGCCGTGCAGGATGTTGCGCTCACCCCCTTCTTCGTAGTTGAGTACGAACGACAGGGCGATACGGGCCTTGCCCGGCCAGTGTGGGTGAGGAGGGTTACTGCCGTAACCGATCAGGTCGCGTGGGTAGTCAGCGCTCACTGCAGTCTTCCTTCTTGTTCGTGGTAGCGGTGTGTGTGGCGGCCGGGCAGCGGAAAGACTGGGTGGCGTCACAACGATGACTGATTGTATACAACTTAGTGTGCACTTTGTAAGCCTGTATTTCTGCATTTTTTCCGCAGGGTCTTTGCAGAATAGCACTGCAAGAAACCTGCCTGACTGGTCAGCTAAATTGAAAAAAACCTCATTCACTGTAGGAGCGAGCTTGCTCGCGAAAAACCTGAGAGCGCCTCGTTAACCCTGAAGCGCTGCGTTATCGTTAACGATCTTCGCGAGCAAGCTCGCTCCTACAGTATCGGCGTCAGCAACGGAACGCAGGCTTGTTGAATTTATTGTGTACAATTTTTTTGAAAAGTGTCTTAATCAGCCATCGCCGGCTTTTTCAGTGACCTGAAAAGGTGCGGTCTTTCACTTTTTACTGACTTCGGGAGGCGCGCAGACGCTATGGGACGTTTGACCACACACGTATTGGACGCCGCGCATGGCTGCCCTGGCAGCGCAATCAAGGTTGAGTTGTACCGTGTCGAGGGCGCACAGCTTGAGCTGGTCGCCAGCACCCTGACCAACAGCGACGGCCGCTGCGATGCACCCCTGCTGCAAGGCGATGACTACCGCAGCGGTGTCTATCAGTTGCAGTTCAGCGCCGGTGATTACTACCGCGCCCGCGGTGTGCAACTGCCCGAACCTGCATTTCTCGATGTGGTGGTGCTGCGCTTCGGCATCAGCGCCGAACAGGATCACTACCACGTGCCTTTGCTGATTTCGCCTTACAGCTACTCCACCTATCGCGGTAGCTGAGTCGTCACCGCGCTTCACACCCCCAAAGCTCTTCGTTGGTTTTTCGCCCGCTCACACTGCGGGCTTTTTTTCGCCTGCTGATTGCACCATAAAGGCGGCCCCGATCTTCAGTGCGATCGGGGCTGGATCTTCAGCGGCTCAATAGCGACGCAGCGCCGGCGCCTGTGAACAAGCCCGCACTGATCCGGTTGAACCAGCTCTGGCCCCTGCCGCTGCGCAGGTAGCGCGCGGCACCATGGGCGCCGAGGCCGTAGGCCAGTTTGCACAGCAGGTCGAGCACGGTCCAGGTGGCGATCATGATCAGCAACTGCGGCAAAAAGGCCTGCTGGGCACTGAGGAATTGCGGCAGGAAGGCGGCGAAAAACAGGATGTCCTTCGGGTTGCTGGCGCCCAGCACAAAGGCCCGGCCAAACAGCGCACGAAAACGCGGGGTGGCGGCCACTTGCGGTACGTCGGCGACGTGGGCCGGTTGCCGGGATTGCTGCCAGCTCTGCCAGGCGAGGTAGAACAGGTACAGCGCGCCGACGATCTTCAGGGCGCTGAACAGCTGTTCCGAGGCCAACAACAACGCACCCAAACCCAGCGCCGAGGCGCTCAGCAGGCAGATGGAAGCAATCACCCCGCCGAGAAAGGCCGGGTACGAACGGCGCAGGCCGTAGTTCAGGCTGTTGCTGATCATCAGCAAGGACAGGGGGCCGGGGATCAGGATCACCACCAGCGCAGCGCCGCTGAACAGCAGCCAGGTTTCCAGACTCATTGCATTCCTCCATTCGTACAAAAGCCCCACCCGACGGGGTGAGGCAGGGTCAAGCGGGTTGGCCTACAGGAACGCGAACTTGGCGATGAAGATCGCGCAAAGCACCCACAGGCTGATGGAAATTTCCCTGTGTTTACCCGTACCGGCCTTCAGCGCCACGTAGGTGATGAAACCCAGGGCGATGCCGTCGGCCACCGAGAAGGTCAGGGGCATCATGATCGCCGTGACGATCGCCGGAATGCTGTCGGTGGCGTCGTCCCAATTGATATGGGCCATGCCGCTCATCATCAGCATCGCCACATAGATCAACGCGCCGGCGGTGGCATAGGCCGGAATCATGCCAGCCAGCGGGGCAAAAAACATCGCTGCGATAAACAACACGCCAACCGTAACCGCCGTCAGCCCGGTGCGGCCACCAGCGGCAACCCCGGCGGCGCTTTCCACGTAACTGGTGACTGGCGGCACGCCG